>CAINHV010000256.1 GCA_903848965.1 uncultured Opitutia bacterium
ACAACGGCTCCACTCGGTGAGCTCGGTGTGCTCGGTGTTTAAATTCGGGATTCTACTGAATGCTTCCGGCTTAGGATCACGCGCGGGCCGCCGACCTCAGGTGCCGGCGTAGAGCGCCGCCAATTCCAACAACCGCTCTTCGAGTTCCCGAAGATAGGCTTCCTCCGACAGCTTGGGCTTCCGTTCGCGAAGTTTTCCAAGTTCGAGCTCCAAGGCATCGCGCTTCGTCCGCAGTTCCGCGGTCATGTTCTGCTCGGCGTTGCTGCGCACGAGGTGAAACTGATGGGCCCGTGCGCCGTCGAGCGGGGCGTTGTCGTCGGCCTTCTTGGTGGCGCGCACACCGCGGAACCAGTCGAAGGGCGTGCCGAGTCCGTCGCCGTTGTCGTCGACCAGGGCATGTTCCGTCGCGAGCCGGCCCTCGGTCTTGTAGAACTCGGCCGTCCGATACGAGGCGCTCAGGAACGCCTCGAGCAGGGAAATCTGGCTGTCTTTGTCCAAGTCGCTCTTCAAGTCCGGCAGCGCCTCGGCGAGATACTTCCCGAAGCGGGCATAATTTTGCTCATAGCCGCTGCGGGTCGAGGTCACGATGACCCGGTTCGGGCCCGCGAGCCGGGCCAGAAAAGGCGCGCTCGCCGAGGTGGTATCGATGATCGCGATCGGTCGCTGAAACGGCTTCAGCCACTCGGCCAGGTCCGTGGCGGACACATCGGGTCCACGGAGATTCAACTTCGCTTCCTTGCCGTCGAAGGTTCCATGCCCCGCGAGGACGAGCCAGAGTTCGCCTTTGCCGTCCTTCGGTTCGGCCGCGAGCGCCTCCTTCAAGGCCTCGCGATCGCCGGTCCCACCCGCCGGACCTGTCCCAATGGCCACATGGCTGGCATCGGCGTCCGTGCTGGCCTTGGCCCACGCCACGGCTTGCTGCTCAATATCGGGCTGGTAGGCCTGATCCCCGGCGGCACCCGCCACCATGATGACGGTGGAGCGGGCCAGCCCGGGATCATCGGCCGCGAGACCCGCCAGCGGCAGCACCGCGAACGCCACGGACAGAGCCCGCCGCCATGACATCGAACCATGGGTGTTCATGGCATTCCCTTCCAGCGGCGCAGGCCCCACTCGGCCAGCAGGCAAGCGAGCGCGAACGCGAAGAGCGCGGGCGTATGCCAGGCGGGATACGACCAAGTCTCCATCACGGGAGCCTTCAACTGCGGCAGCCGCCGGGCAAATTTTTCCAGCTCCGCCATCGGCACCATCTGGCCTCCGGTCTTGCGCGCGATTTCCTCCAACAGCGCCTGATTCGGGGCCAGCGACCGAAACTCCTCGGCCGCGAGATCCGTGCTCCAGCCCGCCTCGGCGCGGCCCAGGTCGGCGCCCGCGGTGTTCTTCACCGTGGCGGTCGCTTTGTAGCCACCGGTCTGCCGCGGCACGTAGGCAACCTGGTAGAGACCGGGTTCGCTCAGCGCCGACTCGGCTTCCAACTTGATCGGCGCACCCGGCGTGGTGCCGTCGAAGACGACCGGCTCCACCTCCAGCATCACGCTGGCATCGTCCACTGGCTGGAATTTTTCGTCGCGCACCCGCACCTGGATCGAGACGGCGCCGTTGGCATCCGCCGGCACCGGTTCCACGGTCAACTGCACCCGCTTCGGCACATCGGCGATCAGCCAGCGCACCAGCTGGCGCCAGGCCTTGTCCATGTCGGCCTTGGCATTCGCATCCTTGAATCCCCAGCGCCAGACATCGCCGATCATGAGCGCGGCACTGCGGCCCCGGCCAAACCGCTGGACCGCCAGCGCCGGCATCTCGGTGCCCTTGGCGTCCTTCACGGTCGCAATCACGCTCGCGCCCGGCTTCACGCCGCGCACGCGGTTGAAGACTTCCATCGCCTTCATCCCATCGATTCGCGAACGCTCGTCCGCCTCGTTGTCCCGGAGGCGCGCCCAGGCCTGCAGCCAGCCTTCGCGGGCCAGCTGGTAGTTCACCGGGCCGGGGGGCTCGTTCTGATCCTCGTTGCGATCGAGGTAAACAGGCAGCGCCTCCCCGATCGGGGTGTGGAGGTAATTACCCTCCTGAAAACTTTCCATGCCCCCGAGCATCAGCAGTCCGCCCCCGCGCTCGGACACAAACTTCTGCAACAGCAGCGCCTGCTCGGGCGCAAAGAACTCCGCCTCAAGATCGTCGAGGATGACCGCATGGTAACCGTAGAGATCCTCCGGCGTCCGGGGAAATCCGGCGCGGAGCTCCGTCTCGTCGCGCGTATTCAAGCGCACGAGCACCGGTTGATCGTAGCGCTGCACCTCGTCGGGCGACTGGTTGCCGAAACCGCGGAAGAGCGGATTGCTCGTCTCGCCCACCCGGCCACGGAAATCGAACTTCGGCTCGCGCTTGGCCACGCGGATCAGACCGACGAGTTGCACCTGGCGATCCTCGTCGATCGCGCGATTGAGAAACTTGAACTCCCAGTTCGGCCGTCCCGAGACGTAGAGCACGCGGAACGGCCCCTCGCCTCGATCGACGGAGATCACTCGGCTGTTGTTCGCGAGCGTCGCCTCCCCGCTCTTTGGCGCTGCGTCGTCCGCCGCCGGCGCGGGCGGCGTTGTGACGGCCGCGGCATCGGCCCGGCTGGAGACACGCACTTGATAATAGGAAAGGCCCGGAGCATCCGGCTTGAGCTGAAAGCGAAAAGCGAGCGTCTCACCGTCCGCCCGGCCGTCCATCGTCTGTTCCTCGACCGTCTTGCCCTCCCGATCCACCAGGCGCGCCACGATGGGCGAGCCGCGATAACCCGCGGTGCTGACGTTGGCCTGCACCGACACCGGCGCATCCTCAAAGGAGCTTTGGGTGACAGCCACCTGCTGCACGGCAATGTCGCGCACCGGATCGGGCTTGCCGATGACGACTGGATAAATCGGCGGCAGCCCCGCCAGGTCAGGCACACCGGCTGGCAGGTCGGTCGCGTTTCCGTCCGTCAGGAGGAGGATGCCGGCGAGCGGACGGCCCTGGAAGCGATCCTTAATGGCCCGCAGCGCAGAACCCAGCGCCGTCGCGCGACCGTCGAAGGTGAGTTCATGAAAGTCCGTCGTGGCCTGCAGCCGAGTGTCGAACACGTAGCGCCGCACATCGAAGGTCTCGGCGAGTGCCGCCTGCCAGCCGGGCTTCTGAAGATCGAGGAGCTCCCGCAGGCTGTCACCGCGGCTGCGATTGTCGCCCGCGTCATGAATTTGCAGTCCCTGGCTGTTGTCGGCGACCACGGCGAAGAGATTGACGCCCGGGCGCGCCCGCTGGCCGAGCCACAGGGGTTCCAACAGGCAGAAGGCGAGCGCCAGCAGGCCGACGATCTTCAGCGTGAGGCAAACCCACCGCAGCGGCTGCCCCGCCGCGGCGCGGTAACTCCACGCCAGGACCAGGGCGGCAATGCCGACAAAGGCGACGGCGGGCCAAAGCCAGTTCCAACCGGAGAAGGTAAGCGACGTGGGCATGCCGGTCAGTAGGCCGCCGGGGCGACGCTAAATTTAGTGGGGTTGAGCGGCAGCCGAGACGAAATCGACCGGGCCGGGAGAGTGGCGGTGATCATTTGTCCTTACCCAGCTCCTCGTAGTATTTCCGCACGGCCTCGGCAAAGCGGTTCGGCACCGGATCGCGATCGATGGGGGCGAGCAGATCCTTCGGGTCGCGGCGGGCGAGCTCCTCGGCCACACGAGTACGCACCTCGACCAGTGGCTTGATGATCTCGAGTTCCACGACGGTCCAATCCGGCTTCTTCAACTCCTGACGAAAATCGCGCCGCAGCAATCGGGCACGTTCGCGCGCGGTGGCCACCGCATTCCTGAGTTCAGGAGAATCGAGCAACTGTTCGACATCACCGAGACGCTCGGCCCAGCGCGCAAAGTCCTCGCCCGTGATCGGTCCGCCAGCGAAACGGCCTTCGTTCCAGGCTCCGACTCCACCACCCCCGCCGCCGCCACCACTAAGAATCGCGTCGAGGCTGAGGCCGCCACGGTTGCCACCGGTTTGACCGCGCCCGCCGCGACCTTCTGTCAGCTGACCGCGGCCACCCTGCTGGCCATTAGCCTCGCTAGGCTGGGTCCCATCCGCACTGCCACCCTGTCCGCCGGGACTGTTGCCACCTTGGGTAACGCCGGGCTGACCCGACTGGCCCGCTTGGCCTGCCTGGCCAGCTTGTCCGGGCTGGCCTGACTGTCCGGGTTGGCCGTTTTGCGCCAGGCGGTCACCCTGCGGTTCGCCCGCAGCCCCGGGCTGGCCGGGTTGCGGCTCGTTGCCCTGTCCCGGCTGGCCCTTGGCCGCTTGCTGTTCCCCGGGCGCGCCCGGTTGGCCGGCTTGGCCAGGCTGTCCCGGCTGGCCGGGTTTGGGTGCTCCACCGCCGGCCTGCGCGATCTCGCGGGCCAGTTGATCTGTCAATTCGTCGAGCTCCGATTGCGCGAGCTTCAACTGCTCGGCGTCGTCCCCGAGTACACTTTCGGCGGCGCGTTCGACACCCTTCTTCAGGTCATCGATTTCCGTCCGGGCCCGTTGTCCGGCCTGTCCGGCTTCGGCGAGGAAGCCGTCGCGCAGGAGTTCGCGGGTGAGGTCGAGCGCCTTGCCGCTCTGCTCGCTGTCGCCGGCCTTCTGCAGGCGATCGTATAGATCGCGGGTGAGCCGGCCCGAGCCCAAGAGCTCCTGCCGCATCTGCTTCACGCTGTTGGCATCGTCCTGACTGAGCTTGCGGAGGCTGTCGTAAAGCTGACGCGAGAGCAGCGGCTCGGTATTCTCGGCCTGTTCGGAGACCTGCGTCGCCTTCTCCACGATCTGGTTCATCCGCTCCTTTTGCTCGACCAGCTTGTCGAGTGCCTCCTTGCGGTCGCCCGTGTCGCTGAGCGTGCGACGCTGCGTCGCCGAATTATTGAGCGCGTCGAGTTTCTGAGAAACCTGCTCCTGTTCGCGGGCGAGCTCGCGGGCCTCGTTCCGCATGTCCCGCATGTCCTCGGCAAACTGGCTGGAGTTCTCCTTGCGCATGTCATCGCGCAATTGCTGCAACTGCCGCTGCGCCCGGGTCCCGGACGCGAGAGCCTGCGCCACCGAACCGTCGGCGGCGGCATCGGCGGCCTTCTGCAGGTCGTCGCGCGTTTCCTCGAGCTGCTTCCGCTGCTCGGCCATGCTGGATTGGTTTTCAGCGCGATCCATCCGCTGCTTCACCTCGTCGGCATCGGCCAGCATTTGCCGCTGTTCTTCCTCGAGCCGCTTGAGTCGTTTCTTGATCTCCTCGCGCTCCTGCTCGGTGCGCGCTTCCTGGAGCGAGGTCTGCAATTCCTTCAGGCGCTCGTTCAAGTCCTGTTGCCGTCGCGCCAGCTGTTGCAGCCGGTTCATCACTGCGAGTTGCTCCGTGCGTTCCTGGTTCTGGGGCGAGCGCGCCTGGCGCTGGGTCTCGTAGCGGTTCTGATTCTGTTTCAGGACGAGCTGATCAATCTGGCGCTGGGTCATCTGACCGCCCCCGCCGCCGCCACCGCGCTGCCCGCGGGTGACATTGGTTTCGCGGGCCTGCAGCTTCAACAACGCTTGGTAAGCCGCCTGTTCGGCGGGCAGTGCCTGCGCCAACGGCCCCGGTTCCTTCTCCGCCGCCTTCAATTTCTCAAGGGCGGTTTCCATCTCCTGCGTCACCGCTTTCCACAGCGACTGGCGGCGCGGGGACTGCGCCTCGGCCGCCTGCTCCTTAGCTTGGGAGAGGGCCTCGGCCTGCGACTCCTGCACGACCTTGGCGTCCTCGGCATAGTGATCCGACTGGCCGTCGCGCTGGAGCTTCCAGGTCGCATTGATAATCTGTTTCTGCAGGTCGGTGAGCTTGCGGGCCTCGCTGCCCCCGCCACCGCCTCCGCCGCCCTGCTGTTGCTGATCCTCGCCGGACATCTGGTTCTCGCGGAAGATTTCATCAAACGGCCGCACCTCGGCGAAGTAGAGATCGCCATTCGTGCGCCGGACCTTGCCATCGGGTCCGATGTCGTCGGCCCAGACATACCACGAAATGAGATCGTCGGGCTTGGCCTCGAGTTCCTCGAGCTGCAGCAGATGGGCAATCGTCCGCTTTTCCTTGGCCACGGCGTCGCGCCCCAATTCGATGCTCTTGGGTTCCGCACCGCCCACCGAGTAGGCCAGCCCATAGGCCGGCGAACCAAAATCGTCCCACACCGTGCCATCGAACGCGATTTCCTCGAGCGCCGAGGGACGCAAGTCGCCGCGCGGGGACGTGAGCTTCACCTCGGGCGGACGGTTCGGCTGCACATCGATCGCGAAGGAGGTCGCGATCTTGTTCGTCCGACCCTCGGCATCGACCAGCTGCAAGTCGTACGACTGGCTCTTTTCCGGCACGAAGTCTGGGAGCGAGGCCACGGCCTTGTCGGGTGACACCACCAGCGGAATCACCGTTTTCTGGGCGTCCCGGGCCACGAGCCTGGCGGAGGCGACCGGCTTATTCAACTGGAGCTCCACGTTGAGTTTCGTGCCTTCGACCGCACTGACGCGACGGGTGTCCTCGATGCGCTTGCGCGCCAATTTGGTGTATTCTGGAAACGTCAACTCGACGTCCGACCGCGCCAGCTTGGGATGCTCGAACACGCTGACCTTGAAATCCCGGGTCTTCTGCCCGCGATACTCGAGATGGTAGACGAAGTCGCCCGCCACATCCGGCACGCTGCCGCCGAACACCGGATCGTTCATGTTCTTGACGAGGGAAATCGAGCGCGCCGCCACGCCGTTCTCGCGTACTACGAGCATGACCGAGGCCGGCAGCTGCTGACCGAAACGGGCCAGCACCACGAGGCTTTCGCCCTTCTCCACGGAGGTGTCGCCGGGCGTCACGGTCATTCCATCGACGGCGGTCCAACGCGCGGTCTCGCCCATGATTGGATCGACGCGCAGATTGATCAGCGCAATGCCGAAGCCGGCCAGCGCGACCAGATGCAGACCTTGCGCCGCCATGACGCGCTTCCGCGGCACGACTTGGGTCCAATCCTGTTCCTGGCTTCGGGCCGTCGCCTCCTGGAGCACGCGGGATTGGAGATAGCCGGGCTCCTGCCCGGTTTCGATCGTCTGCTGCACGGCCGTGAGCAGGAGTCCGTTCAATTCGGGATTCCGGTCCTCGACCTTGCGCGCGATCCAGCGGTAGTCCGGCCGCGTCTCGAAATGTCGCAACGCGATCGTCAGCGCCACCGTGGCGGCGAGCCCAACCATGACCGGAAGGAGAAAGGGCGAGGTCCAGCCCGTCGCGCGTTGGAACACGATGAGCGCGATCGAGGCCAGGGCGGCGAGCGCCCAGCATGCCGCCATCTTGCGCCACAGGCCGATCCACTGAAACCGCCGGGCCACCTGGTGCAGCCGGGATTTAAGAAAGTCGTTGTTCATGATGCCACCTCTGCTGTTTTCGCCGCCACCGCACGCCGCGCCGTCCAACCTGCGAGGGCGGATTCCACCAGCAACACGGCGAGGGTCGCCGCGATAAACCAACGCCATAATTTCTGCCGTCCCTCGGCTTCCATGCCCTGCAACATCGTCTTGCTTTCCGTCGGGGCAACCGCCGCGGCCTGTTCGCGGGCCACCGGTACGCCGAGCCGTTCCAGTTCCTCCGCATCGAGCGGCGCCGTCCGGCTCTCGTTGGGATCCAGGTTCACCGCGAAGCGCGCGCTGCGGGGTCCGCCATTGAACTCATAGATCCCCGGCTGCAGGGTCTGGGCGAAGTTGGTCGTCCCCGTCGGAATGGGCAGCGTCGCTCCGTCCGGCAGGCGGACGGCCTTCGGTTCGGTTCCCGCGGGCGCGGGCACCGGATCGCCAATCGAGAACTGCGTCGTGGCATTCGTCACTCCCCCACCCAGTTCGAGTAGCGACCACATCAGGGGCACGAACTTTGACGAAATGGCGAGCTGGCTGTCCTCGGGCTGCCAGCCCGCGGTCAGAACGAACACCTTGCCCTGGCCCACCGGCACTTCGACCAGGGCGGGATCGCCGCTGTCGAATTTCACGACCGACCGCGCGCCCGGAAGGCCGGCGACGTCGAGTTTCCGATACCGCCAGATATGAATTTTTGTGAAGTCGCTGAAGCGCGGATCGTTGAAGGCCGCAAAGAGCGGATGGGAGAAATCGATTTCCGCCCACATCGCGTAGGCCTTCAGCCGCGCTTCCTCGAGCGGCACACCCTCGCGCCCAAGCAGCGCGCCCAGGGTCGTCCCGGCCTCGGGATTCTTCGGCACCACGAACACGATTTTCCCGGCCTGCGCCTGCTCACGGACCGCGGCCACCGTGGCCGGCGTGAGCACATCGGCCACGAATATAACATGCGCCGCCTGCAACTCGGCGGGATTCAGCGTTGCGGAACTGGCGCGGGCCGTCACCTGGACGGCGACCCGCGGGCTGTCCGTGAACGCCCGGCGCAGGAAGAAAAGCGGCTGCTTGGAATCCTCGGCGCTCTCGTTGCCGAGCCAGAGCACGTTGGCGCGCTGCTGGGCGGGCGGGATCACTGCGACCGCATTGTCGAAATCATGGTCGTCGCCCCGCAGCGCGATCTGGTCGGCGGCCGTGGCATCCGCGGGGAGTGGCACGTTAAAAATGCGCGACTGGCCCGGTGACACGTAGGCATCGATGGCGGGCCCGATAAAGTCCGGCGCGCCCGCCTTGACCCAGCCGAGCTTGAACTGCTCGCGCTTCGAGTCCGCGGCATTGCTCACCCGCACGCGGACCGGAGCGGCGACGGAACGGGTGGACTCCGCCGAGTCGGCGACCAGTTGCAGGCCGGCATTGCTCGGACTGCCGGCCTTGATGGCCTCGACGAACAACTCGACGCCCTTCGGCCATTCGTAGGACTGGAGGGTGTCGAGCCGGCTGCCCGCCTGCAGATCGCTGATTAAGTGAATATGCCGCGGTCCCGGGCTGGCCTTGCCATCCGTTTCGCCCAGAGCCTCGGCCGCGGCAATCAAGCCGTTGCCAAGGTGCGTTCCGGCCCAACTCGGGGTGACGGCTCGCACGCGGCTCATGGCGAGGGCCACGCGATCGCCCGTGGCCGCCTGATTCCACTCGTCGAAGGTCAGGACCGGGGCCCCCTGGCGATCGAAGGCGATGATCGTGACATGGTCCGCGACTCCAGCGGTGCGGAGGACCGCTTCCGCGCGGGCTTGGGCGGCGGGCCACAGTCCGGCCCGGCGCATGCTCGCACTGCGGTCGAGCAGGACCACGATCCGTTTCGGCTGGGCGGCCGTGGGATCGTTCAACTCGGTTTGCGTGAGGAAGGGCCGGGCGAAACCCAGGGCCAGCAACAGGAGCGCCAGGCAGCGCAGGATCAGGAGGAGGATGTGCTCAAGCCGA
>CAINHV010000257.1 GCA_903848965.1 uncultured Opitutia bacterium
CCCGCTCATAAAGAGCACGGGAATGAAGACGGCCACGAGCGAAATGGTCATCGAGAGAATGGTAAACCCGATCTCGCGCGAACCCTTCAAGGCCGCCGCCATGGGCGTCTCGCCCATTTCGATGTGGCGGACGATGTTTTCCAGCATCACGATCGCGTCGTCGACGATGAACCCGACGGACAGGGTCAGCGCCAGCAGCGAAAGGTTGTCGATGCTGTAGTCGAAGAAGTGCATCACGCCGAACGTGGCGATGATCGCGATCGGCATCGCGACGCTGGGGATGAGCGTCGCGCGCACGGAGCGCAGGAAGAGGAAAATGACTAGGACGACCAGGCAGACCGCCAGTACGAGGGTGAACTTCACCTCGTTGACCGACTCGCGGATCGATATCGTGCGATCCGCGATGACCTCGAAATTGACGCTGGCAGGCAACTGGGCGCGAAAGCTGGGCATCAGCTCCTTCACCGCATCGGCCACCTTGATGGTGTTCGTGCCGGGCTGGCGGCGGACGTAGAGGATGATGCCGGGCACGCCGTCGGACCAGCCCGCGGCCCGGTTGTTCTCCACGCTGTCGCTGACCTCGGCGACGTCCGCGAGCCGGACGGCCGCGCCATTGCGGTAGGTGACGATCACATTTTTGAACCCCTCGGCGCTGCGCAACTGGCCCGTGGCCCGCAGGGTCATGGCCTTGTGCTCGCCGTGTAATGACCCGGAGGGCAACTGAACATTATTTGTGCTGAGCGCACTTCGAACTTCGTCGAGCCCGATGCCGCGGGACGCGAGAGCCCGGGGATCGACCTGAACGCGCACGGCGAACTTTTGGGCTCCCATTATGAATACCTGCGAAACCCCGTCGATGGTTGAGATGCGTTGGGCAATCATCGACTCCGCGTATTCGTTGACCTCGGAAAGGGGGAGGGTGGCGGAGCTCAGCGCCAGAACCAGGATCGGATCGTCGGCGGGATTTTGCTTTCGAAAGTAGGGTGGGGTCGGCATGTCCGCCGGCAATCGGCGCTGCACGCCAGACAGCGCCGACTGGACATCCTGGGCGGCGGCATCGAGGTCGCGTTCAAGGTTGAACGTGACCGTGATCCTGGTGCTGCCCAGGGTGCTGGTCGAGGTCATCGACTCGATGCCGGGCACCGTCGCGAGGCCCTGTTCAATCGGCGTGGCGACAGCCGAGGCCATCGTTTCCGGGCTGGCTCCTGGCAGGCTGGCCGAAATGGAAAGAATGGGATAATCGACGTTCGGCAGATCGCTGACCGGCAGCGTGCGATAGGCCATCCAGCCGAAGATCGTGATCCCGGCCGTTACCAGGGTGGTCATCACCGGCCGGCGGATGAAGTGTTCGGGGATGTTCATGTTTTCGATTCCTTTTTGCCTTTGGCCTTGCCGGCATCACCGGCCGGGACGCCTCCCGGAGTCCGAATCTCAACCGGGCCGCCCGGCACGACGCGCAATTGACCTTCTGTCACGACGGTCTCGCCCTCGGCCAGTCCACGGCTGATCACGGTTTCCTTGAGATGGGCGCGTTCGACGACCACATCCCGTTTCTCGGCGGTGTTGTCCGCCTTGACGACGAAGACATGCCGGCCCGTTTGTGAGCTTGGGATCGCACTGCTGGGGATGGCCAGAGCCTCAGGGTTCGCGAGCGTGATGCTCACGGTCCCGAACTGGCCCGGCCAGAGCCGGTTCTGGGCGTTGGCGAAGTTGCCCTTCAGGCGGATCGTGCCGGTCGTGGTGTCGACGGCGTTGTCGACGAAGCCGAGCTCGCCGATCTCCGGGGCTTCGTTGAGGCCGGATGGAACGACGCGGACGGCCAGTTTGCCTTGGGCGCGGTAGCGGTTGATTTCGGAGAGATACTGCTGCGGGACCCCGAAGGTCACGTTGATGGGGGAGAGTTGGTTGATCGTGAGCAGCGCGATTCCCGCCTCGTTGGCGCGGACAAGATCGCCTTCGCGAACGTTGATGTTGCCGGACCGGCCGGAAATCGGTGCGCGGATGGAGGAATATTCCAACTGGAGCTTGGCGCTGGCGACCGAGGAATCGGAGACCATGGACTGGGCTTCAAGGGCCCGGGCGTCGTCCTGGATCTTTTGGAACTGCTCCTTGGAGACCATCGAATCCGTGCTCAAGGTCTTGTAGCGCGCCACCTGGCCGCGGGCGTATTCGAGTTGCACGCGGATTTTCTCGTTGTCGGCCTCGGCGGAGCGGAGGGCGTTGCGGAAGGGGCGCGAATCGATTTCGAGCAACAAGTCGCCGGCGACCACGTCCTGGCCCTCCTGAATCGCGATTTTCTGGACCACGCCGGTCACCTGGGAACGGACACTCGCGCCGCGAATGGTTTCCACGATGCCGATGGCCTCAATTTCCACCGGCACGACCTTGCGGACGACCTTGGCCACCACAACCGGGGCGGCCCCGCCGCCTTTGCGCGCCTTCCCGGTGCCCGCGCCGGCCTTCTGGCCGCATCCGACTAGACCGGCCAAAAGTGGCAGCAGGCCGAGAAAAAAGTAGATTCGGCCGGTTCGGCGGCCAGGAGAGACAAGCGCAAGGATCATGAGTTGGGAACGAGCAAAGAGGGGTGGGTACGGCCGAAGGCTGGACGGCTCAGGCGACGGTAGGTTGCGGGGAAGTTTCGGAAGACGGCAAGGGCCGGATAATCCAGATTGGAGGTAACTGGAATCGGCGGCGGGAAAGCCGGCGAAACACGGATGAACGCAGGACGATGGAAAGCCGCGGGGAGGCGTGCAACTCCCGTCCTTGGCACCGGGATTTTTTTCGCGGCGACCGCAGATCGGTCATAGCCAAAGCTTTTCCTTGCTTGCCGCGAGGGGGGCGACTTCCCTCCGAGGCAATTTTGTCTCCATGAAAGTCCTCGTCGCCGACAAGATCTCACCCAAAGGAATCGCCTATCTGCGCCAGCAGCCGGGCATCGAGGTGGTTGAGGCCTACGGGTCGTCACCGGAAAAGATCCTCGAATTGGTGAAGGACGTGCACGCGATTGCCGTGCGCTCGGAGACCAAGATCACCGCCGAAGTGTTCGCCGCCGCGCCCCTGCTCAAGGTCGTCGGCCGCGCCGGCGTCGGCGTGGACAACGTCGACGTCGACGCCGCGACGGAACGCGGCGTCGTGGTGATGAACACCCCGCGGGCAACACCATCGCGACCGCGGAGTTGACGTTTACCCATATCCTTTGCGGAGCACGCCCCGTGCCGCAGGCGGCCGCTTCCATGAAGGCCGGGCACTGGGATCGAAAGACATTCTCGGGCATCGAGCTTTTCCGCAAAACCCTCGGCATCGTGGGCCTCGGCCGGATCGGCAGCGAGGTCGCCAAGCGGGCGCAGGCGTTCGGCATGCGGGTCCTCGCGTTCGATCCGTATCTCGCCCCCAGCCGGGCCAAGGCCATGCAGGTCGAGGGCGTGACACTGGACGAGCTGCTCCAGCAGTCGGACTACATCACGGTGCACATGCCGATGACCGACGACACCAAGTACATGATCGACGAGGCCGCCTTCGCGAAGTGCAAGAAGGGTGTCCGGGTCTTCAATTGTGCGCGCGGTGGCATCATCAAGGAGTCGGCGCTGATTGCCGCCCTGAAGACCGGCCAGGTCGCCGCCGCCGGCCTTGATGTCTTCGAGGATGAGCCGCTCGCGAAGGACAGCGAACTGCGCACCCTGCCGAATGTCGTCCTGACGCCGCACCTCGGCGCATCCACCGCTGAGGCCCAGGAATCCGTCGGCATTGAGATTGCCGAGCAGATTGCCGACGTGCTCAACGGCGGCGTCATCCGCAATGCCGTCAACGTGCCCTCGATCGACGCCGCGACCATGCGGGTCCTCGGGCCGTATATTGATCTCGGCACCAAGCTCGGCACCCTCGTGCAACAGATCGCGCCGCAGCAAATCTCGATGCTCTCAATCACGTATTGGGGCAGGCTGGTCGACCTCGAGGTCAATGCCGTGACCCGCTCAATCGAGCGTGGTTTCCTCCGCCGGATCGCTGGCGATGACGTCAATTTCGTCAACGCCCCGGCCCGGCTGGAGCGGCTCGGGATCCGCGCCCAGGTGGTGAAGGCGACCAACGACTCCGGATACACGGATTTGATCCAGGTCGAGGCGATCACGCCGGATGGGGCCAAGTTTTCCGCCGCGGGCACGTTGATCGGCAAAAGCAACGAACCCCGGATCGTGAACGTCAACGGCCGCGAGGTCGAAGTGCTCGCCGAGGGCAAACTGCTTGTGCTCGAGAACGTCGACCGTCCCGGCATGGTCGGCGAAGTCGGCACCATCCTCGGTCGCGACAAGGTCAACATCGCGGACATGTCCCTGAGTCGCCTGACACCCGGCAGCACCGCCTACATGGTCGTGCGCGTGGACAGCGAGCCCAGCGAGGCCGCCCGCCAGGAGATCAAGGGCCATCCTGCGATCAAGCTGGCGAAGTTCGTCCAGCTCTAGGTTTCCGCGGCGCGCACCCGCAGCCATGCTCCTGCCGCTCGTCATCGTCGTTGTCGTGGGCTACCTGCTCGGCTCCCTGCCGTTCGGCTACCTCGTGGCGCGCGCCAAGGGCGTGAACATCTTCGAAGTTGGCAGCAGGAATCCCGGGGCCACCAATGTCCGCCGGGTGCTGGGCTCGGGTCCCGGCAACCTGGTTCTCGTTCTTGATGCATTGAAAGGTGCGGTGGCAGCCTCTTGGGCGCTGCTGCGGCTCCGGTCCGACGCGGCCGCCTCGGGTTCCTTCGATGGGGCCGCGGCGATGCTCAACTTTCATGTGAACGGCGGCGACTGGACCAGCCTCGGGCTCGCCGGGCTCGTGGCTGCGATGCTCGGACACAGCTATTCTTGCTTCACCCGGTTCCGGGGCGGCAAGGGCGTCGCCACCGGCGCCGGTGGCTTCGCGGTGGTGTTCCCGCCGGGCGCCTTGATCGCCCTCGTCGTCTGGGTCGCGCTCGCGATCGTCACCCGTTACGTTTCGGTGGCCTCGATCTTTGCTGCGGCGTCGCTGCCCGTCAGCGCCTGGTTCTTCCGACCTTCGCCGACGCTGGCCGTCGCCTCCGGGCTCGTGGCGGCCTTCGTCATTATCCGCCACCGGGCCAACATCTCCCGCCTGCTGGCCGGCACCGAAAGCAAGATCCGGCGGAGCAACGTATCGAAACCATGAGCGAACCTCTGACTCTCAATATTGGGCTCTGCGGCTTTGGGACGGTTGGCCAGGGCGTCTGGAAGCATCTCTCGGCCAACTTGGCCGAACTCGAGTCGCGGCTGGGCGTGAAGCTCAACCTCGCCCGCGCCGCCGTGCGCGACCCGAAGAAGGTGCGCGGCGTGAAGATCCCCGCTCGCAAGCTCACCGCCGATCCGCTCGCCATCGCGAACGATCCGTCCATCCACATCGTCTGCGAACTCATGGGCGGAACGACGCTCGCCCGGCAGGTCACGCTGGCGGCGTTGCGTCACGGCAAGGTCGTCGTCTCGGCCAACAAGGCCCTGATTTGCGAGCACGGCCCCGAGATCATCGCCGCGGCCCAGAAGCATGGCGGGCACTTTTTCTTTGAGGCCTCGGTCGCTGGCGGTATCCCGATCATCAAGGCGCTGCGCGAGGGCCTGGTCGCGAATCGTTTTCCTCGGATCTACGGAATCCTGAACGGTACCTGTAATTACATCCTCACCCAGATGGAGGAACACGACGCGCCCTACGCCCCGGTCCTCGCCGAGGCCAAGCGGCTCGGATACGCCGAGGCCGACGAGTCGCTCGATGTCGATGGCTGGGACACCGCTCACAAGGCCGCCGTCCTCGCCTGGCTCGCCCACGGCGTCTGGGTGAAACCCGGGCAGATGATCGTCGAGGGCATTTCGCGGATTACCCCGGACGATTTCAAGAACGCGGCCACCCTCGGCTTCGGGATCAAGCTCCTCGCGGTCATCACGCGCGACTTGGCCCGCAACGAACTGTCCGTTCGCGTGCACCCGACCTTGCTCCCGGCCAGCAATGTCATCGCGAACGTCAGCGGCGTGTTCAACGCCATCTCCGTCACTGGCGACGTCGTCGGCACCACGCTCTACAGTGGCCGCGGTGCGGGGCAGGACGCCACCGCCAGCGCTGTCATTAGCGACATCGCGGATGCCGCCGCCCTTCTCAAGCACGGCAAGGGCGGCCACCTCCTCGGCGAGGCATCGGCACCGGCTCGCGGCGGCTGCCGGCTCGCGCCCCCGGAGAGCATCCGGTGCCGTTATTATCTTCGCCTGACGGTCAAGGATCAGCCCGGTGTCCTCGCGCGGGTCGCCTCCGTCATGGCGCGCCAGAAGGTCAGCATCGCCAGCGTCATCCAGAGTCCCGCGGCGACCCCCGGCGCCGCCTCGCTGGTTCTCACCACCCACCAAAGCAACGAGCGCGCGATGCGAGACACGCTCAAGCTGCTCGGCCGCCTGGGGGCCGTGCTCGAGGCACCGTTGCTGATTCGCAGTGGGGATTTTGATTAGATCTAGTTGAGGGTTGAGATCTGAGAGTTGAGAGCGCCCAAGGCCTTTCTTCCGCTCTCAACTCTCAGCCCTCAACTCTCAACTTCCTCTCACCTCCAACCCTTAGCTCTCAACTCTCAGCCCTCAACTCTCCGCATGGCCCGCATCGTCCAAAAGTATGGTGGCACCTCCGTGGGTGACGTCGATCGCATCAAGAATGTCGCCGCCCGGATCAAGGAGATCCGCGACGCCGGCAACGAACTGGTGGTCGTCGTCTCGGCCCGCGCCGGCGTGACCAACGAGCTCATCGCCCGGGCCAAGGCGGTCTGCGCGATGCCGAGCGAACGCGAGATGGATCAGCTCCTCTCCATCGGCGAGCAGGAGACGATCGCGCTCACCGCGATGGCCCTCCACGGCATCGGCGTCGCTGCCGTCAGCTACACCGGCGCGCAGGCCGGGATCTTCACTGACAAGGTTCACACCAAGGCGAAGATCAAGATGATCAACGCCGGGCCGCTCGAGGCCGACCTCCGCGCCGGTAACGTGATCATCGTGGCCGGCTTCCAGGGGATCAACGACGAGGGCCAGATTACCACGCTGGGCCGCGGCGGCTCCGACCTCACCGCCATTGCCCTGGCGGCGGCCATCAAGGCCGACAAGTGCGAGATCTACACCGACGTCGACGGCGTCTATACTGCCGATCCGCGGGTCGTGAAGGATGCCCGCAAGCTTACCGAGATCAGCTACGACGAGATGCTCGAACTGGCCTCGCTCGGGAGTAAGGTCATGCAGTCGCGGTCCGTCGAGTTTGCCGCGAAGTACAATGTCGTTTTCGAAGTCCGCTCCTCCTTTAACAATAACCCAGGAACAATCGTGAAACAGGAAGTCGCCTACATGGAAAAGATCGTCGTGCGCGGAGTCGCCGTCGACAAGGACCAGGCCAAGATCATCGTCAGCAACATCCTGGATAAACCGGGTTCCGCCGCGAAGGTCTTCAAGTCGCTGGCGGATGCGCATATCAACG
>CAINHV010000258.1 GCA_903848965.1 uncultured Opitutia bacterium
CAGGAAGATCGGGGAGTTCGGGAAGCGGGGAATGGACCTCTCCCCGATCTTCCCGGCCTTCCTGTTAAATCCGGCTTGGCCCCCTTTGGTTACGGCTCCGCCGCGCTATGGAAATGTCATCGGAAACCGCGAAGGTCGCGAAGGGACGCGAAGCCTGCAGTGTTTTCCCGTGCTCGACCTGACTGGGCCGACCTTCGCGAGCGTCAGATTGAGTTCGTAGTCCCGCCTTCAGGCGGACTCTGAATCAGCCCTCATACCCGCAAAACGTCCCTGCGTGGACCGCGGATATCGCTGATACCGCGGATGCCAGACCAAGGCAGCCCGATGAATGCGCCGCTTTGGCCCCGCAGGCAGGTCCATCGTGGCGCATTCGCAGGGTGCGGATCGCCCACGCACCCTTCGTGGTTTGGATCCGATGAACATCGATCGAAGCGACCAAGTGCGCCGCGCGCTGCCGCTCGCTTCGATCCTCCGGATTGATGTCTTTTATCCGCTCCATCCGCGTCATCCGCGGTCACGGATTGGAGGACCTGAACATGAACACCTCAGGCTTTACCTTTTACCTTGAGCGCGTGCGAAGGCTGGGCCGCGGCTGGAGCTCCTATCCGCCCCGCCACCGTGGGTTTCCCTCGGTTAAGGGTAATCAAGCGCTCGGTGCTGAGCGGGAGGTAAAGGGCAAAGCCTGAGGTGTTCAGTCTGGCTCAACCACCTGTCCAACTCGGCGCCGCGTCCCCTCGCCTCCGCGTGAACGGATCGATGATCAGACGGAGTCCCATCAAGAAACGAGAGTCGCTTACCGCACGGGCGTTCCCACTCTCTATTCCCGGTATGATCCCGTCAGCGATTTGCTCTCCAACGTCAGCCACATGAAAGCCGCAGCCCTCGCGTTGGTCGGCCTCGCGTGGGGTGTTGCCGGGGCGCACGCCAATGTGCGGCTCGACTACGCCGGGCAGTTGCGCGAGGCCGGGGCAGGCAACCAGGTGCCAGCGGAAGCGCCGCGAGGACGGCTCGAGGGTGAATCGGTCTACGCACGGATCGAGAAGGCCGGGACCTCCATCGAGGCGGTCTACGCCCTGTCGGTCGGGCCCGGGGCGGTGCAGGCGATTTATGTCCCGGTCTTTTCGACGCCGGGCACCTCCGCCGCGACCGTGCTCGAGCGCAGTCGCTTTTATGCCCATCTCGACGGCATCCAGTTAACGGAGGTCACTCCCGTCACCGCTCCGCTGGACGCGCCGAAGCCGCCCGCGGGTGCGGCCGTGTTCTGGTTCAAGTTTGCCGCCAACGACCAGCAGATGTCGCAGCTCCCGGGCGCCGAGTTCCGGATCTCGTACTGGCAGCCTCATGTCGCGAGCGCCTTCCTCTATCTGCCACAGAGCCTGCCGGCAAAGACAGGCGCGAAGCGCGACTGGCGCTTCCAAATCATCATTCGTTCTCTCACCAGCCAGATTCCGGCGTTCGCGGAGCAGGTTGATTATGAGCGGGTCGGTGACTTGATGTTCGTGTACCCCCGTGACGCGCAGATCGTAAGAGTTCGGGTCGCGAGGAGCGGTTGAACACGAGGCGAAGCCAGCCTGAGTTGTTCAGCCTGACCCAGAGAGGGTCGGATTGAGAATTTCGCCCTGAATTTGGGGTCATGGCGGGATGGCGCTGGGCGCGATTCTCGGGCGCCCTGAGGTGATGCAGACGATGCGAGATGGACGCCGGAACGGAGAGCAGACTGGTCGGGCCGGGCTTGCCCTTCAGCGTGCGCCGACTACCTGTTCTCGCATGAGCAACAAGGAAGTGATTTCGGACCTTCTCACCCGGCTGCCGGACGACGTTTCGCTTCAGCAGATTGCTCGTGAAGTTCAATTCGTGGCGGGCGTACGCGAGGGTCTAACCCAGCTCGATCGCGGGGAAGGCGTGGCGGTCGAGCAAGTGGAGAAGATGATCGAGTCGTGGACTACAAAGTAGTCCTTGCTCCGCGAGCGATCGAAGACCTAAGGGATATCGTTCTCTACGTTGCGCCGGAGCGTCCCGATGTCGCCAAGCGACTCGGGCTGATGCTGATTGAGAGAATAAAAATCCTGGGGTCGTTCCCCTTCTCCGGGAGAGTGGTTCCTGAGTTTGCCGATCCTTCGGTTCGCGAGCTTATCTTGAAGCCCTACCGGATTGCCTATCGCGTCGATGACGTGGCAAAGGTCGTGGGAGTTGCCCGTTACTGGCATGGTGCGCGAAGCGAGCTGGGACTTCAGGACGTACATTGAACTTTTCCACCGCGCGCGACCGTCCGGTCGCCCGTTCCGCATGGATGCGCAAGTCCGGTCGCTGCGCTCGACAACTTCGCTGCGCGCAGAATGACAAGCGGAGGTTTTCGGCCGCGCTTTCTGGAATTCATCGTCCGTCCTCCGCTGTCCGTCGTCTGCCCTCCGCCGTCGGGTGCTCCGCCGCGCGCCACTCGCTTACGCTCGCAGCCACCACTTCGCGGACTACTCACTACTCGCTACTGCCTCCGCAGTCCCGCGTCACTTGGCGTGTTCATGGCGCTTCGCGGCGGCGGGCGACTGCGCGCCGGCCGCGGTGACAATGCCCAATGGGATCAGGAGTCCAAAATGGCGGAGACGATGGGCGACCGAGTGCGGGATGGGAAAAGTCAGGGGCTGGGGCGGAAGGGAATCAGGGTAGCTGCTTCATCTGCACATTTTTGAACTGCACGGTCATCGGCTGGCCGGCGTGAAGCTGGAGCGCGAGCAGGCCGCTCTTGGCACCGCGGGACATGTCCTCGTCGACCACGTGGGCGACGATCACGCCGTTGAGATAGTGGCGAAGCGTGCTGCCCTCGGCGACGATCCGAATCTCGTTCCACTCGCCCTTGCGGTAGGCCGCGAGAACGTTCTCCGGCGTGGTCGGGATGCCCGCGACGTCGACCACGGTCCGGCCCTCGGCGTTCACGCCCGGGCGAATGAGGATGCGCTGGCCGGGCTGCATGGGGATGCCGCGGCCCTTCTCCTCGGAAAGCATGCCGATGTAATTTCCGGCGAAGTCCAGGTCGGCCTGGTAACCGCCGACGATCCAGTTCTTCGCGTCGATCAGCTTGCTGCGGTACTGAATTCCCGAGTTGGCGAAGCCCTCCGGATTGTCGGCCAGCAGCCGGAAGCTCGCGCGGAGCTCGAAGTTTTTCGTTTGGCCGCCCCTCCAGACGAGAAACGTATTCGAGAGCAGCAGTTTCGCGGAGGACGTCTGTCCGGTGATGGCGCCATCGCGGACGGACCAGAAATCAGCGTTGCCGTCCCAGCCGGTGAGATCGCGGCCGTTGAAGAGACTGACGAAGCCGTGGTCGGCGGCCAGGGCCGCCAGCGGACAGAGCAGGGAACCAACGGAGAACACGGCAGCGCGAAGCGACGGGAATTTCATGGGGAGAAGAGGTTGATGAACGCAACGCGCCAGAGGCCGGCGCGGGAGGAGGGGACGTTCGAAGGTGACCGTAACGGCGATGCCGTCGTCGACAACGGGTTTTGCGGAAATGTGCTCTCGAATCGCCTTTTCCAGGGGGATTTTGAACAGGAAGATCGGGGAGTTCGGGAAGCGGGGAATGGACCTCTCCCCGATCTTCCCGGCCTTCCTGTTAAATCCGGCCTGGCCCCCTTTGGTTACGGCTCCGCCGCGCTATGGAGATGGCATCGGAAACCGCGAAGCAGCGCAAAGGTACGCGAAGCCTGAGAACACGGGCGTTGTAGCCCGCAGCGTGAGGTGCGGGACGACTGCAAGCGAAGCCCTGAAGAGAGCCCTGCCGTAGTTCCAGCTTCCGATTCCTGGCTTCCTGGTTTCAGGCTCGCCATTGAATTTCGCGCGGAAACTAGCTGAAGGGGACACGTCTTGACTCTTGACGGCGTCGCCCGGTGAGAGAGGACGCCTTACCTCCATGGGGTGGCGCCGGAACCGAGCTACCCTCCGAATCCATCTGCGGCCATCTGCGTCATCTGCGGATAAGGTCTGCAGAGCGCCACTCGCTCACGCTCGCAGCCACGGGGATCCGGCGTCTAGGGAGGGCCGGGCTCCGGCGAGGCCGGTTCATCGAACGATCCAAAAGCGGCCTCGGCGGAGCTCGGCCCTCCACCTGGGTGCAGATCCCTTTTTGCGGCCCTGCACAATTTTTTGCTCGTTCCGTGACACGGTTGCTCGCAGCTACGAATTCCCCCAAGCTACTCGCTACTGCCTCCGCAGTCCCGTCTCACTTGCCGTGTTCGTGGTGCTCCGCGGCCACGGGCGCCGGGGCGGCGAGGGGATTCGCCTTCAGGTAGCCGTCGACATCGTTGGTCACGACGACCTGGCCGTACATCAGGGTCCAGTGACCGGGGAAGGTGCAGACGAACTCGTACACGCCCTCAGTGCGAATCGCCGGCACGCGGAGCGACTCGGTCTGGCCGGCCTCGAGCGTGCGGGTCGCGGCGATGACGTCGTCGGTCTCGGGGACGTAGGCGCGGCCGCGGCTGTCCTTGGTCTCGGGCAGCATTGTCATGGCGGCGGTGCCGACGCG
>CAINHV010000259.1 GCA_903848965.1 uncultured Opitutia bacterium
ACTTCCAACCAATGCGGGCAATTGGAGGGACGAGGTCCCACGAGTCCGAAACCATGACGCAATACCATCGGCCTCGACGGAGCTCGGCCCTCCAGAGGACAAAAAGTGCCTGACAGCCTCTAAAGCCCGCGCTTCTGCAGCAGGGCGCTGAGCTCGCGGACGAAGGCCTGGCCGTCGGTCGCACTGGGCCGGTAGCCGGGCTTGCTTACCTCGGTGAATCCCGGGCGACCGTATTGATCGACAATCCACTTGCCGGTCACGCCATCCGAGAACGTGACTGTGCCGCTGGCGAGTGCGCTGGGAATGAGAGTGACGGCGTCAACGGAAACGCGGACGGTGGCGGCGACTTCCTCCTTGAGGTCCTCGAAGCCCTCCTCGGCTCCGTCGTCGCCTTCCGCGGCGGCGTGGGGGTCGCCCGCCAGACCGAGCTTTTCCTTGGCCTTCTCAATGAAGCCCTGCTTCTCCGGCGTCGCCGCGCGGGCGGAGGCCTCGGGCGCGGATTGCGCCTTGGTGACGTCGCTGGTGTCGAGCTTCGGCGCCGCGTCCTTGATGTCGAGATTCAGGTCGTCGACCAGGAAGCGCACATCCCGATACGTCATCGAAAGCTGAAACTGCTCGATGAGTTTTTTCTGGATCGTGGACAGGCCGTCGCCGTCGCCCACCCAGGCGGCGACGATCTTCTTCTGCTCGGGCGTAAGACTCATGCGGAGAAAAGTGGATAAACAATCCGAGCTTGGCAACTTATGGCCCGCCTGGTTCGGCGCCGGTTAATTCTGCCAGTCCCCCGTTCGCCGGGCGATCGTGGCTCCGCCGGAGAGGCGGCACGAATTTCGGGCAGGCCAGAAAGAGTGAAGCCGGCCTGGCTACTTCGAGAGCTGCACCTTGAGGAACTCGACGCTGCCCCGGCTGGAGGCGTCCTGTTCCATCATGTTGTCCACGGCCTTGCAGGCGTGAATTACGGTGCCGTGATCGCGGCCACCAAAGGCGTCGCCGATTTCCTGGAGCGAGTGCTTGGTCAGGTTCCGGGCGAGGTACATCGCGATCTGTCGCGGGATGGCGATGTTGTTCGGCCGGCGCTTGCTCGTCATGTCGCTGTGCCGGATCTGATAGTGGTCCGCCACGCGCTTCTGAATCGTCTCAATCGTGAGGACGTTCTGCGCCTGCTCCATCAGCACGTCGTGCAGCAGGCGTTCGGCGGTTGCGAGCTCGAGCGGCTTGCTGGTGAGGGCGGAGTAACTGGCCACCTTGAGCAGCGCGCCTTCGAGGCGGCGGATGTTCTTGGTGATGTTCTGCGCGATGAAATTGAGGATCGAGTCGGGCAGGTTGCAGTTCAGCGTCTGCGACTTCGTCCGCAGGATGGCGAGCCGGGTCTCGAAATCGGGCGCCTGGATGTCGGCGGGCAGGCCCCATTCGAAGCGCGACACGAGCCGCGACTCGAGCTTCTGGATCTCGCTCGCACGGCGATCGCTGGTCAGGGCGATCTGCTTCCCGGATTCGAAGAGGTCGTTGAACGTGTGGAAGAACTCCTCCTGGATGCGCTCCTTGCCGGCAAGAAACTGCACGTCGTCGAGCAGGAGAACGTCGGCATGCCGGTAGCGCTGCCGAAATTTGGTCAGGCTGTTTTCCTGGAGGGCCTGGATGAACTCGTTGGTGAATTTTTCCGTCGAGAGGTAGGCCACGCGCGCGTCCGGGTTTTGCCGGAGAATCGCGTGGCCAATGGCATGCATCAGGTGCGTCTTGCCCAGGCCGGTTTCGCCGTAGAGGAAGAGCGGGTTGTAGGCCTGCGCGGGTGCCTGCGCCACCGCCAGCGAGGCGGCGTGCGCCATCTGGTTGTTGGAGCCGACGACGAAATTCTCGAACGTATTGCGCGGATTGAGCGTGCCGACGGGAGGACCGTCGTACCGGGCCGTCCGACGGGTGGTCGTGGCCTTCGGGCGGCCGGCGGTCGTCGCCGACGGGCTCTCGGCGCGGGCGGCAGTGCCATTGCTGCCATGCTGGTGACGAGCGGCGGCGTCGGTCTTACGCAGGGTCACATTGACCATCCGGCCGGCGGTGAGCCGCAGTCGCTGCGTGATCAGATCGAGGTAATTGTCCTGGATCCAAATGGCCGCGAAATCGTTCGAAACGCCGAGCACCATCGAGTCGCCGGTGGTTTCCAGACACACCACGGGCTCGAACCACATCTGGAACACTTCTTCCGGAAAGAGTGACTTGAAGTCACATTTAACCGTTTCCCAGAGACTGGGCGCTAGCGACGTAGAGGGCATGGACGAATCGGACAAGGGCAGGTTTATTCACATTGCTCTCCTGCGCCGTCTTTCGACATGCCGATCAGGCCAAACTTGCGTCGTCTCGCGGTAGTAAAAATCGGGCTGCTACCACCGGGAAAAAAAGGAAGCGGGGTGAAGAATGTAAGTCGGTGGTGGCCAGCTAATAATGGGCCTTGCTACTGCGGGCGCCGCGAAGCGGAGCGAGAGGGACATGAGAAGGAACAGCCGGAGGGCATCACCCGAATGGGCGAGAGCGCAGTAACTGTGAACCCAAAAATCATTTCAAGGCCAACTTTCCCACAACTTGTTCACACGCGCGTGGGCATAAGTTCTGTGATTTTTTTAGTTGCCAGATTTTCACTCGCTGGGCCGGAGATTTCCCGTGTCACCCAATCGTAACAGTTCTGCTGTTACATCGGTTCTTACCCGGTTCCGCAGCCGGCCGTGTGCTCCTTGTCGCCCGACCGTTGGCAGTCTGTCTTTGACTCCGAATGCGGCGGTCCGCGGGTGCTGGATCCGTTTAAGTTAAAGTGAGGCAACTTGAGGTCGTGAGCGCGCTCGAGGCACGCCCCTGAGAATTCCCGGATGGGGCGCTCCGAAACGCGGGCCGGGGCGGGGCTCGTCCCGGCCCGACGGCCCCGGAATCTATTGATTCGCTTTAGCCCGCGATCGGCGACGGCTCGGTCCATTTCCCGTGCTCCTTGATCAGGGCGATGAGCCGGGCATCGGCGTCCGCTTCCGGGATGTTGTACTGCACGCAGGACTTGCCGGCGTAGAGATTGATCTTGCCGGGCGCGCCGCCGACGTAGCCGAAGTCGGCGTCGGCCATCTCGCCCGG
>CAINHV010000260.1 GCA_903848965.1 uncultured Opitutia bacterium
GCGCCACCGGATTGAAATTCGGGGACGCCCGGTCCAGGGGGTGGAGCGGGATTTTTTCGACATTCTTTACGGTCATCGTGTCATTGAGACGCGTGAGGATGCTCATGTAGTTGGCCTTCGCGACGTCGGCCTGGCGCTGGAGGCTGCCGTATTCCACGCCGAGTTCGCCGAGCTGCATGTAGGCCCTCTCATTTTTGAAAAATTCCTCCTCCGTGACCGCCAGCGCCTGCGTGGCCTGAGCTTGCCGGGTCTTCCAATCGGCAATGGCGAATGCGACGGCCCGGTGGAGCTCCTCCTGCGCCACCGCGATCTGGTTGGAGTTCTCCACCATCGCCGGATGCCGTTCGAAATAACGCTCGGAGAGCAGATTCTGTTTCGACCGCAGTTGGTCGAGTTGGAGCTTGAGAGCCCCGACGGAGCCGTGGCCGGAAATTTCCTGGATCTCGAGCAGGTTCCGACCGTCCGTCTGGAAGGTGTCCATCTGGAGGATCTTCGCATCGATGGTGCGCTTCGTCCGCGCGGCGTCATCCCGAAACGCGCCGGCCTTGCGCAAGGCCTCGCCAATAATGTTCTGGGAGCTGTCGAGCGAGACCAGCTGCTTCTCCCTCATGTATTGCTGGAGCTTCTGTTGGGCCACCTCCGAGTCGCGCCGCAACCGCTCGGCCTGTTCGGTCAGATAACCGATCGCGCTCTCCGTCCGGCCGCCCGCGGTCTCGAAGAGATAATCCATGAAAACTTGAACATAGCGGTTGGCCACCAATGCCGCCGCCTCTGGATCCTGATGCGTGACCGTGATACTAATCAGGAAGCTCTTCCCTGAGGAGTAGGGGCTCATGCTGCCCATGTCGGGCGGACCCGCCACGGGGGCCGCGGGATTACGCTTCAGGGCGGCGCGACGCAGGATCTGCTGTTCCTCCGGGGTGAACGATGCCAGCACCTTCGTCCGGATGCGACCGCTGGCCAGGACCTGCAGCGCCGTGTTGAGTTCGATGTCCGAGCGAATCGCCGTATCGACGACACTTTGCGTCGTGACGATGGTGTCCGGCTTGTCGAACTGGAGGGTGGCCGTCGCCGAAAAAATCGGCGTGACCTGCATTTGTTTGTACCCGTAGCCGATCGAGATCAACAGCGCCAGCGGGAGCGCGATCCAAAGACGCTCCCGGATGATGATGTAATAGTCACGCAGCGTGCGCAGTTCGACCGCATCGTCGTCTCGACTGGCAGAGGAAGGGTAAGGTGACTTGGTGGGCGCGTCAGCCATCGAGAGGGCGGTTAGATGATCTTTTCGGGCACGTAGACAATGTCGTCGGGCTCGAGCCCGAAGGAGGCTTCGGCGGCATTCGCGTTCGACCGCGCCCGCAGCATGCTCTCGACGTCCTTTTCGAACACGCGGAGCGTTCCATCCGGCATCGTACGCGTGATGCGAACGCGGGTGCCGCGGGCGGTCTCCTGGAGGCCGCCCGCCTTGATCACCAGGTCCTTTAGAGTCCAGACCGTGTCGGTGGGCATTTCATGCCGGCCCGGGATGTTGATCTTCCCGCTGATGCTAACGGTGCGCGGCACGGACTCGTCCACGGTAATCGTCACCTGTGGATTCCGCAGGAAGCGGCCGTCGCGATAGGCGTTTTCCACGGCGGCTTGGGCGTCGGCAATCGTCAGGCCCACGACTCGAATATCCCCGGCCAGCGCGAGGGCAATGGTCCCGGCGTTCTCCACCTTCTTGCGACCGGTCGTGAGATCGGGTTCACCGAAGACGGCAATGCTCAACAGGTCCCCGCGGGCGATCCGATACGGAATATACTTCTTCTCCTCCGCCTTGGTGACGGGTGCCGGCTGCGCCAAGGCACGCGTGGCCAGCAGGGTGCAGCCGAGGGCCCCAAGCAGCAGGACAAACCGAAAGATTTTTGCGCTCATGGTCATTACCAGCGCGAGGAAAGATTCATGGTCCACGAGCTCCGCACGAAGTCGGCGAAGGACGAACTGGACCAGTTTTCGAACCAAGTGTAGCTCAACCCCGACCGCAAATGCGCATGCATCGTCCAAGAGACGGCAGCAGTCCAGGTGGCGTAGGTGTCCTGGCGTTGGGGCCCCAGCAGGAGCGGCGGACCCGGTTGCAGGATAATCCGTCCCGCCTCGCCGAGGAAGCGAGTGTTGCCCCAGCCGCCACTCAACGACCAGGAGACTTTCGAGTTCATCGCAAACTGGCCGGTGAGATCGGCGCTAGTCACGTCGACTGAGGCATTGGTTGCGGTGGTCGAAAAATCCTTGGCCAGCTGGGCGGCAAAGTTCAGCCGTTTGCTGACCGCGTAGGCGGCATTGCCGCTCATCGTCCACGAGCTGAACTTGCCCATACCGGCGATGGCGCCATGCGGGATGCGAGTTTGCACACCGGCCCGGAGGCCGCCGACGATACCGCGGATCAGCTTCCCGTTCACGCCGAGCGTCGCGGAATGGTCCGAAGTCGACGTGTCGCGCGAGGTCTCGCTCAGTCGGAAACGGTAGCCCCCCACCAACTCGCGCTCGCGGGGGAGGATGAGGATGGCGTCCACGCCTGCGGTGTAGGTGGCAAGGTCGGTGAAAATCGTGTCGTCTAGGTAACTCCGGCTCGAATAGCCCAACTGACCGGTGAAGGTCTTGTTGCCGGCCGGATACTTGACATTCAGTCCGGTGTTATAATTCCACGAGGTGCTGCGCAGATTCACGGCGGCGTCGGCGCGGCTTTCCTTCGCCCCGCTGAACGCCAGCGAACCCGTCGTGCGGCCGCTTTGCTTGGTGAATTCGAGCGAATAGTTCGGGTTCGCGAAGTCCTGCTCCTTGTTGCGACCGAAGCTGGAAGCCGCCACCGAGACGGTGCCGTTCACGCCGATCCAGCCGGCGCGCCGGCTGTACTCGGCCGAAACACCGCTCGAATAAACGATGTCGGAAGTGCCATCGCTGTTGGCAAAGATGTTGGAGTCAACCGTCGCCGAAAACGTGCCGGTGACGAAGATGCGGTCCCGACCGTCATTCAACGCGACGAGCGCCTGCGCTGGCGGGCACGCGACCGCCGTGGCGAGCCCGAAGGCCAAGCCGGAGCGGAACACGCGGGCTCGAGTCATGGGCAAGACGCCGATTAATCAACCGTTCGGATTGCGGGGCTTAATCAAGGTCGCGGGACTGACAGTGTACTCGGTCGGCAGATTCACCGGCACGATCCGAATCGGCACGATCTCCTGCGTGGTATCACCGGCGCCGGCCGCGTCGTTGGAACTGACGGCACCGTTGTCGCCGTCGAATGCCGTGGTGGGAGTGTCACCGTTCGCGCTCACGATGGTGTCGACCGGCCGCTCCCGGGCTTCAAAATAGACCGTTTTCTTGGCAGCGCAGGCCAGAGTGGCTTTCTCCTCCAGCATCGGCATTTCGGGCGGGGGAATCTTGGTGATCTCAATGACCGCGGGTTGACCACCGCGACCGGCACGAATGATGGCCTGCTCGCCAGCCTTCAAGGTGTGACCGCCCATGTCGCTGGCGCCGGCACGAACAGTACTATCACCTTCCAGCATCGAAATCTTGGTGACCTCCGCCAAGGCCTCGATGACGACGCGGCGGCCGCGGATGTTCACGGAGCCTTGAGCCGTGTTGTAGGTCATATTGCTGCCCGCGACCAGTTTACTGGCGCAAAGGCCGACCGTGCCGCGTGAGACAAAGGCCTGAGTCTGTGATATCGACGGTTCGACATCCATGTCGGAACGGTTCGGGAGGAACGGCTCCTGGACGAAGCGCTTCACCTCCACGCGCGTGTCGGTGTCGAAGAAGGCACCGGTGCCGTTCGAATACACCATCGTGGAAAAGTACTTCGTCTGATCGTCCGGCGACTCCGGACGCTTCGTCTCGATAATGGTGCCTTCGGCGCTGTAAACGGACCGTTGGACCAAATCCTCCACCTTGTCGCCGGTATCGATTTCTGCGATGCCTTGGACATCGGCAAAGTACACTTTGCTGGCCGGATTCGCTTTCTTCTTGGTGGCCTGCGCGTGCATGAGGGCCGGGGCAAGGAGTCCGGCACAACAGATCGCCCCCGCCAACCTAAAGGCTAGCCGGGCGCCGGAGCGGAAATGGCATCTTGTGTTCATTTTATAAAAAGCGGCGGCGGTCGACTAACGTCCCCGTCCACAGTTTATAAATGAGGTCTTAACCCTATAAGATGCAAGTGGTACTTTTAGTTTATCCTATTCCACTACAACGTTTAGAATTTTTCCCGGGACAAAGATGACCCGCTTAACAGTCTTTCCGAGCAAATAGGGAGCTACCCGGGGATTGGCTTTCGCATGAGCCAGGGCCTCGTCTTGGGTGGTTCCGACGGCTACGGACTGGTCTCCCCGGTGCTTTCCATTGATCTGGAATACGAGCTTCGTCTCAGCGGTGGCGAATTTCTCCGCCTGATATTTGGGCCAGGGCGCTGTGGTGACCGACTCTTGGCCGCCCAAGCGGTTCCAGAGTTCCTCGGCAATGTGAGGCGCAAACGGAGCGATCAGCTGGATCAATGCCCGCGCGGTGTCGGTTGCGATCACGGGAGCCTTCTGCAGCGCATTGACGAAGATCATCATTTGAGAGATCGCGGTGTTGAAGCGCAGGTTCTCGATATCGTCTCCGACCTTCTTGATCGTCTCGTGCAGCAGCTTGGTGATTTCCGGTGAATCTCCGCCGCCGTCTGAGATCTTGGGATTTATCGCCCCATCCGGTCCGATGCACTCGCGCCAGACTTTGAGGAGGAAGCGGTGCACGCCCTCGATGCCACGGGGATTCCACGGCTTCATGGCTTCCAGCGGACCCAGGAACATCAGGTACAAACGCAGGGTGTCCGTGCCGTGTGACTCGATGATGGTATCGGGGCTCACCACGTTACCGCGACTCTTGGACATCTTCTCGCCGTCCTCGCCGAGGATAATCCCCTGATGAAAGAGCTTCTTGAAGGGCTCCGCGGTGGGGACGAGGCCGAGATCGAACAGCACCTTATGCCAGAAGCGGGCATAGAGCAGGTGCAACACGGCGTGCTCCGCGCCGCCCACATACAGATCGGGCGTGCCCCAGTATCGCAGCGCGTCGGGGGAGGCGATGGCCGACGGGTTCCGCGGATCCAGGAAGCGCAGATAGTACCAGCACGAACCGGCCCATTGTGGCATCGTATTGGTTTCGCGCCGCGCCCGCAGCCAGCCCGGTCCGGGGGGCTTGGGCGTGGAGGCCGGTTGCGCCGCGCCGGTCTCGAAGTTGAACCAAATCTCGAGCCACGCGGTCTCGTTGGCCAGAGGGCTCTCGCCCGTGCCGCTGGGCAGGTACGAATGCACCTGTGGCAGTTCGAGCGGCAGGGCCTCGGCGGGCAGGGCCACGGCGTAATGTGTGACGCCGGCCTGGGTGTACGTCACTGGCGCGTCTGGCAGGGCCGTGGGCCGTGCCGTTTGGATTCGACCGTAATCTTCCGCGGAAACCCAGACGATCGGGAAGGGCTCGCCCCAATACCGCTGCCGCGAGAACAGCCAGTCGCGCAGCTTGTAATTCACCGTGGCGCGGCCGACGCCGCGCGCGGCGAGATCCGCCGTAATTTTTTGCTTCGCCTCGGCCCACGGCTGTCCGTTGCACCCCCCCGAGTTGATCAGGACGCCGTCGCCCAGGTAGGGGAGCGGCGCCGGACCGCTGTCGATCACCTGCACGATCGGCAGGGAGTACTGCAGCGCGAATTCATGATCGCGCGCGTCGTGCGCGGGCACCGCCATGATCGCGCCGGTGCCATAACCCGTGAGCACGTAGTCGGCGACCCAGATGGGCACGCGGGCGCCGTTGACGGGATTGAACGCGTAGGCACCGGTGAAGACACCGGATTTCTCCTTGGCCAGATCGGTCCGCTCGAGATCGCTCTTGGCCGCAGCCTTCCTGCGATATGCTTCCACTTCGGCCTGCTGCTCCGGAACGGTCAGGCCTGCGACCAGGGGATGCTCCGGCGCCAGCACCATGTAGGTACAGCCGTAGAGCGTATCGGGACGCGTCGTAAAAATCTTCAGCGTACCCACCGCCGGGGTCGCGAGTTCGAATTGGATCTCGGCTCCCTCGCTGCGTCCGATCCACGCCTCTTGCATCCGCTTGGTGGATTCGGGCCAGTCGACGTCGGCGAGATCGGCGAGCAGTCGATCGGCATAAGCCGTGATGCGCAGGACCCACTGCCGCAGGTTGCGTCTTTCGACGGGAAAGCCGCCAACTTCGCTGCGTCCGTCCACGACTTCTTCATTCGCGAGGACGGTCCGGAGTTCGGGACACCACCACACCGGCCGCTCGTCGACGTAGGCGAGGCCGCGCCGGAAAAGCTGCAGAAAGATCCATTGGGTCCAGCGGAAGTACCTGGGATCAGTCGTGTCGATCTCCCGGTCCCAATCGTACGAGAAGCCGAGGGATTTGATCTGCCGCTTGAAGTTCGCGATGTTGTTCTGCGTGTTCGCGGCGGGATGAGTTCCCGTCTTGACCGCATGTTGCTCGGCCGGCAGCCCGAAGGCATCCCAGCCAATCGGATGCAGAACGCTGAATCCGCGGGCTCGCTTGTAGCGCGCGAGGATGTCCGTGGCGGTGTAACCTTCCGGGTGGCCGACGTGCAGGCCAGCCCCGGACGGATACGGAAACATGTCCAACACGTAGTACTTCGGCTTCGACAGATCGGGGTCCGCCCGAAAGAGGTCATTTTTCTCCCAGAATGTTTGCCAGTGTGGCTCAATTTGGCGGAAGTTGTAGTCTGTGCACGTCGTAGCCATCGTTAGAAACTTGCCACTGTGAAACCTTTCCCCGCCCGGTCAACCCCGGCCCTCACGCTTGGATTCTTCCTCTACGTCCTGCTGGTTCTCCCTGCTTTCAGTGCCTCGACGCGCAAGTTCAATCAGTTGCTCGAGTCCGTGGTCCGCATCGACGTCCGGGAAGTTGCCTTCGAAGCGGGGGCGCGGCGCTACTCGGCCAGCATCGGTTCCGGGGTTATTCTGTCGGACGACGGGATCATCCTGACCAATGCGCATGTGGTCAGCCCCCGGGCGATCGAGATCAACGTGACCCTTGCCAATCTCGAGCGGGTGGGGGCGCGTCTCATTGGCTGGGACCATTGGACCGACCTGGCGGTGTTGCGCGTCGACCTGGTTGAGGTCCGTCGCCGCTCCCTCAAGTTCGAGCACGCTGCGTTCGGCGACAGCAACAAGCTCTATCCCGGTCAGGAAGTGTTCGCCGTCGGTACGCCCCACGGCCTGACCCGGACCGTCACGCGCGGAATCATTTCCAACAACAATCGCTATTTCGAGGATTCGCGCGCCGTGAACGGCTACGAGACCGGTGCCTTCAACACCTGGCTGCAGACCGACGCCGCGATTAATCCCGGTAATTCCGGCGGGCCGCTCGTCACCGGCGACGGCAAGGTGATCGGCATCTCTTCCCGCGGCTATCTCGGGGCCAACAATCTCGGTTTCGCGATCCCCGCGGCCACCGCCCGCCGGGTCCTCGAGCAACTGGTCCGCGACGGCTCGATCGTTCGCAGCTACGTCGGCGTGGTGCCGGGGCCGCTGCAGGACTTGGAGAATTTCTATTCGCTGGCACTCAACACCGGCGTGCTAATCAATAGCATCGATCCCGGATCGCCCGGCATGCGGGCAGGCTTGCGGGGCGGCGACATCGTGCTGGCCATCGACGGGGTGAAGGTTGACGGACGCTTTCCCGAGCAATTGCCGCCGATCCAAAACCTGATCGCCAACAAACCGGTCGGCTCCAAGGTAACCTTGAGCGTCAAGCGCGGGCCGGACACCCGCGACTTCGCGATGGTGACCGAGAAATTGGAAAGCCGGGTGGGCGAGGAGTGGGCATTGGAAAAATGGGGGGTCAGCGTTCGCAAGGTGTCCCGGGCCTTCGCGCGCGAGAACCAGCTTGATGACGAAACCGGGGTCATAGTCATCGGCGTGCAACCCGGGTTTCCCGCGGATGTCGCAGGCCTTTCGCGCAGCGACATCATCACGAAGATCAATCAATTGCCGGTGACGACGCTGGAAGTCCTCAAGGAGGCGCAGGCGGCCTATCAGTCCAAGCCGGAGCCGATTCTCCTCGAAGCCCTGCGGAACCGCCGGGTTTCCCTCTACATCCTGAAACCATGACCTTTGCCCCTGCCTGGCTCCGATTCAGCGACGCGTCGTCTATATTCCGCGTATGCCGCTCGGGAATCGCCGCCTGGTTTCTCTGCCTGGGATTCATGGCGCCGGCGCTCGTACGCGGGGCTACGCTGCCCGAATTGTGGCTGGAGCGACAGAAGTCTGTCGTGGCGGTGGAATACGTGACCGAAACCGAGGCCGATCGCCGGCCCACCGTTTCCCTCGGCACGGTCATCGATGCCCAGGGCACGATCATTCTGCCTTCCAATGCGATCGATCCGCGCGCGGCCACCTGGCAGCTCAAAGATTTCAAGGTTTACGCGCCGGGCGACGCCAACAGCACGCCGGCCGACTACCTGGGGCAGGACGCCTACACGGGCTGGCACTTCGTACGTGTGAACGAGGCGCTGCGCTCGCGTCTCGTGCCCGTGACGGCCTTCGCACCGGCAGCGGGAGCCAAGGAACCCGCGCTGGCCGACTTCGTTTGGGGCATCGGGCTGCGGACCAAGGACGAGGACTTCGCGCCGTATATCATGCAGAGCAACCTCGCGCTCATTCAGGCTCTGCCTCAACGCACTGGCATTGCCCAGCGCGAGGTTGCGGCGCCGGGCCTGCCGGTGTTCGATCGCGACGGATACCTCGTGGGACTGGCCGCCTCATCCTTCGGTCAAAGTTACCTGCAGTTTGCGCCGGGTAACCGCGGCGTCCCGGTCCTCCAGATCAACGTCGAAGAGAGCAGCGCTTTCATTCTCGCGGATGAAATGCTGCCGTATCTCGGACGCGTGCCGAAGGACGTTTCCGGCCGGCCGCTGGCGTGGCTGGGCGCGTACGGGCTCGAGCCGATGGATCGCGACGTCGCCAAATTCCTGAACCTGAGTTCCCAGTCTGGCGCGGTGGTCAGTGAAATCCTCGAAGGCAGTCCGGCGGAACTGGCCGGACTGAAGGCCCGCGACATTATCTTGGCGATCGACGGCAAACCGTTGCCGCAGCTCAAGCCGGACCGCGTCGTCGTCACCTATATCGAGCGCGAAGTCGATCGTCGGCGGCCGGGGGAGACGTTGGCGCTCACGGTGCTCCGTGGCCCCGAACGGATGGAATTGAAAGTGCTCCTCGGCGACGAACCGAAGCTGATGCGCGAGGCGGAGCGGAAGTACTTCGACCGGATTGGATTTACCGCCCGCGAGTTCGTCTACGGGGACGCCATCGAGCGCCGGGTGAAGGCCGGGGCCCAGCCGGGTGTGATCGTGCACTACGTCAAAGCCAGCAGTCCGATTGCGATCGCGGGCCTGCGTCAGGAAGACTGGATTCGCGAAATCGATGGCGCGGAGCCAAAGACTTTCGCGGAAGCTGTCACCAAACTCTCGGACATCGAAAAAGACGAGGCGCGCGCGGAAGTCGTGATGCTAGTCAGCCGGGGTGGAGAGACCGCGGTGCTGCGGGTGAAACTGAAGTAGCCGGCGAATGCTTGGGTTTGAGGCCGCCGGCGCCGCGCTTAGATCTGACGCGGACCGGGTTCGCCTTCCCAAATCACCACCCAGCCGCTCTTGTCGTCGACGAAGACGACGGAGCCGTCTGCCGCGGAAACTTCAATTGCATCATTGCGGCCGATGGAAGAGACGGACGCGGGACCCCAATTCGCGTAAAAAGCCATCATGATGGCCGCGGCGGCGCCGAGCGGCAGGGCGAGCCAGGGCAGTCCGAAGCGTCGGCGCGGCAATGCCTGGTTTGCGGGGGTGCTGGCGCCGCCCCGAATCTGGCGACGTACGGATTCCCATTCGCGCTGGGCCTCCGGCACGCGAGCCGCCGCGGTCTTCGTGCGCCAGGCCCCGATCGCGAACGTCAGGGTTTCCCGCTTCTGGCGACACGCGGCGCAAGCCTGCACATGTTCGTCGAGCGCGCGGCGCCCGGCGGCGTCCAAGGCATCGTCGCGTTCGACGTAGATTTGATCTTCGGCGGTCCGGCAGTTCATGAGGCGGGCAATCTCCGGCGACTAGCGACTCCAGGCGTGGGCCGGGGAATTGCGCCTGGCATCGACCCACATGCGGCTGGTTGAGCAGGTGAAGTAACCGGGTTCGAAGATGCGCACCGCGCGACCCCAGCGATTGCGGGTCATGACCCAGCGCTCGGGAATCCAGGTCTTCACCGTCACATCCCGCCAATAGCCTCGTGGGGCTTCGCGACGCGACCGATCGGAATAGCCGTAGGACGGTCCGCCGCGGTCGTCACGGACATCGATATAACGGCGGGCAGCCTCCATAGCCGGCGTGGCACCGGGATCGAAATGACGGCCGACCGGGACCCGGTCTTCCGTGTGCGCTGCCGCGGTGGCGAAACCGGTCACGAGAGAGAGAAGCGCGAAGGTGGTGGCTTTCATGTTAATTTCCTTGGTTGGGATTTGCCCATGAGACGGTACACGTCCGGCGGATATTCAACTAATCGCGCCGTGCCCGCATCGCCGCGCCCGCTATTCTGCCGTGACGATCACGGCGGAAACCTCGCCTGCCTTGCCGGCCGGCCGGCCCGCGAGGATCACTGTCTTGCCTGAAGGGATCACGACGTCCGTACCGCCGTAGCGAACCTTGACGCGCACCCCGCGTCCGTCGGATTTCTCCGCCTCGAGTTGGAGTCGATTGTTGTTGGGCAGGACAAGTTGGGCCGTGCCTCCCGCGGTGACCGTGGCCGAACTCTCGCCGACAAAGCGGAAACTTTCGTAACGCAGCGTGCGCTTCAGGTTGGCCTCGTAGGGCGCCAGTTGGCGATCGGTCGGACCGCGCTCATTCGAGGCGATCACCAGGATTGCCGTGATCGTGGTGCGGTTGCCGTCGGCGGCAAAAAGCGCCCCGGGAGCGGCGATCGCCAGCGCGAGCAAGGTGGACAAGAGGCGGATGGTTCTCATGGCAATTCTCCTAGTTTTTTCACCAACAGACGGCGGGCGTGAAAGAGCCGCGACATGACAGTACCGCGGCGGCAGCCTACGCTGGCGGCAATCTCGTCGTAAGACAGCCCCTGAATCTCGCGGAGCGCCAGCACGGCGCGATGTATGGGCGGCAGGCTGGCGATGGCACGTTCAAACCGGGCCGTGCTTTCCGACTTCTCTATGGAATCCCGCGGATCGCCCTCCGCGGCCGCTTCCGGCACGCCGCGGTCCTCCGGACCGCCTTCGCCGGACAGAAAGGGCAGGAAGCGGCCGAGCCACCGCTGCCGTCGGCGCAGTTCGTCAATTGAACGCCGCACCGCAATCGGATGAACCCAGGTCGTGAATTTTGAGTCGCCGCGAAATTTCCCCAGGCTGCGCCACACCGTCAGCCAAACCTCCTGGCAAACATCGCGGGCGGTGTGCTCTTCCCGAACGATCGACTGCACCAGCCGAAAGATCGGCTCGTAGTGCGCCTTCAGCAACTGACCGAATGCGTCCTCGTTTCCTTCCTGCGCCCGCCGGACGAGTTCGCGCTCGGCATCAGGCGACAGAGTCTCGGCGGTTTCAGGCACGATGAGCAAGGGACACCGGTTGTCGCCGGGGGTTTCGAGCAAAAACGCGCGGCGACGCCGGATCCAACGTGTCCGGCCCGGGCCAGGTTCCGAGTTTGCAGCTTGGCGGAGGACGAATTCGCGCTTTGCTCGGCGACGCATGTTCACGGGACTCGTGGAGGAAACCGGACGGATACTCGCTTTCGCACCCAAGGCGGACGCCTGGTCGCTCAGTGTCAGTGCGGCCGCCACGCTCGATGGGGTAGCGCTGGGCGACAGTATCGCGGTCAACGGATGCTGCCTGACGGTGGTGCGGTTCGACGCCGATTCGCTGCATTTCGACGTGCTCGAGGAAACGCGGCGCCTGACAAATTTTTCCGCGCTGGCAACCGGAGGGCGGGTGAATCTGGAGCGCAGTCTGCGTTTTGGCGGCAAGGTCGGCGGCCATTTCGTCACCGGCCACATCGACGCGCTCGGCACGATCGAGCGCTTTGAGGCCCGGGGGAAAGATCACTTCCTCGCAGTCAGTATTCCCGCCGATCTCACCCGCCACATCGTGCACAAGGGCAGCATCGCGATCGATGGCATCTCGCTGACGATTGCCGAGGTTTCGGACGATCACTTCGCCGTCTGGATTATCCCGCATACGATTGCGGTCACCAATCTCGCCGGCCGGCAGCGCGGCGACGTGGTGAATCTCGAATTCGATTTACTGGGAAAGCACGTGGAAAAGTTGCTCCAGCGCCGGACCGCTTAAAATGCGTGCTGCCCTCCAGGCCCTGACCGACGAACTCCGCCGCTTGAAGACGGCGGGGATCCGATCAGTGGCCGTCGAGGAAGCGAGTCTCGTTGCGCTGCGGCGCAGCCTGGCCGCTGGGCCGGTTGCTCCGCCCAAGTCGCAAATCGTCCCGGAGCCGCGGCGCGCGACGGTTAGACCCGCAGCGGTGCCGGTCAGGCCACCGGTCGCGGCCGCAGAATCATTGCCCGAGGTTCCCGTCGTTGCCTTGCCGCCGGGCGAAAAGGCGACCCGCTGGGACGCCCTGCGCACGCTGGTGACCAACGACGCGGTCTGCCGGAGCAACGTGCGACCGGGAAAGAAAGTGGTGCTTGGGGTCGGCTCGCTGGATGCCCGCATCATGTTTGTCGGCGACGCCCCCGGGGCCGAGGAGGAGCTTCAGGGTGAGCCGTTTGTCGGCCCGGCCGGCCAGTTGCTGACGAAGATGATCCAGGCGATGGGCCTCCAGCGCGGCGAGGTCTACATCGGCAACATCATGAACTGGCGTCCGCACATGTCGATCGCGTCCGGAAGCGAGCAGGTTGGCAACCCGCCGCCATCCGAGGCGGAAATGCGCTATTGCCTGCCGTACCTGCAGGCCCAAATCGAAGTGGTGAACCCCGACCTCCTCGTGGCGTTGGGCACCACGGCCGCACAAGGCCTGCTGGGATTCGGCTCGTTCAAGGCCCTCGGTGAGGTTCGCGGAAAATGGCGCGACTTCGGCGGCAAGCCGCTGATGGTGACCTACCATCCTAGTTACATCCTGCGGAACCAGTCCAACCGCTCAAAACGGATGATCTGGGAAGACCTGCTTCAGGTCATGGCCAAGGTCGATCTGCCGATCTCTGACCGTCAGAGAGCCTTCTTTCTCGACAAATAGCCGCCGGCCGCCGGCTCGAATACCGGACTCACCTGGCCGTCAGTTTCGTCAACGCTGCCTCGGCCTGGTCAAACTCGACCTTGATTTCCGCGACGAGTGACGCCGCGTTGGCCATGCCGTTGGTGCGGGCCAGATGCTCAAGTTTTTCCGCCACGGCGCGAAGGGCCAAGGCACCCAAGTTGGCGGAACTTCCCTTGATGCTGTGCGCGGCCCGGGTGAAACGAGGCAGGTCGCCACCCGCCAGGCTTTGATCCAGCTCCGCGATTCGCAGCGGCGTGTCCTCGGAGAAGATGGCGGCGATTTCGCGCAGAAACTCGTCATTGTCGCCGGGATTGAGCGCCCGGAGATTCTCGATGGTTTGCAGATCGATTATGACAGGATCGGGCATGAAGCTGGCGGAGGAAGATTGGGGCGGAAGGGTGCGGGTGCAACGCCATTGCTCACGACCGGGCCGAATCGCTGGTGTCTTTCGCGGCATCCGGCGGTAAACCATGGACGTATCAGGGAATCAGCATATGTTGATATTGGGCTTGCTCCAAGGCGGTCCGCACTGGTTCGCTGGACCTCCAATTCCCATGGCCAAATCATTCGTCTTTTCCTCTGAGTCGGTCGGTGAAGGGCATCCTGACAAGGTCGCCGATCTGATTTCCGACAGCGTGCTCGATGCCTGCCTCGCGGCGGACCGCACGAGCCGGGTGGCCTGCGAGACGATGGTGAAGTCCAACATGGTCATCCTCGCCGGCGAGATCACGATTCCCAAGCTGGCCGGCAAGCCGCTGGATGATGTGATCAACATCGGTCAGATTGTCCGCGATGCGATCCGCGACATCGGATACACGCACGACGACGACGTGTTTCATGCCGACAAGGTTTTCATCAACAACTACCTGACATCCCAGTCGCCGGACATCGCGCAGGGCGTCGATGCCAAGAAGGCGGCGGGCAAGAAGACAGCGGAGCAGGGCGCCGGCGATCAGGGCATCATGTTTGGCTATGCCTGCACGGAAACTCCGGAGCTGATGCCGACTCCGATCATGTTTGCCCACCGCCTGGGGCGCGAACTGACGCGCGTGCGCAAGTCCGGCAAGATTCCGTGGCTGCGTCCGGACGCGAAATCACAGGTTTCGGTGCGCTACGAAAACGACAAGCCCGCCGAGGTGGTGAATGTTGTCATCTCGACGCAGCACAGCGCGGACGTCTCCCATGCGACAATCGAAAAATATCTGATCGATCATGTGATCAAGAAGGTGCTGCCGGCGTCCATGCTGACCCGAAACACCGAGTACCTCATCAACCCGACCGGCCGCTTCGTGGTAGGCGGTCCGCAGGGCGATTCCGGCCTGACCGGGCGCAAGATCATCGTCGACACGTACGGTGGTTGGGGCCGGCACGGTGGCGGCGCGTTCTCGGGCAAGGATCCCTCGAAAGTGGATCGGTCCGCGGCCTATATGGGTCGCTGGGTGGCGAAGAACATCGTTGCCGCCGGCTTCGCGACGCATGCCGAGATCCAATTCGCCTACGCGATCGGCCATCCGAAGCCCGTCTCGGTCCGCGTCGAGACGTTCGGGACCTCGTTGCTCGGGATCTCGGACGAACAGATCACGGAGGCGGTGAACCAGGTTTTTAGCTTCAAGCCCGCCGACATCGTTTCGCAACTCAAGTTGCTGCGGCCGATTTATCGCCAGACGACCAACTACGGCCATTTCGGCAAGGCCGGCATGCCGTGGGAACAGACCAACAAAGTGGCCGCGCTGAAGGCCGCCCTCAGCTAAGCCCCGGCCTCCCCGAGGCCGGCCAACGTCAGGTTCGAAACTCATTCCATTTATGTCATCTGCCACGACCACCAGCCAAGGTGCCGATTTTCAGGTCAAAGACCTCAGCCTCGCCGAATGGGGCCGCAAGGAGATCTCCATCGCCGAGCATGAGATGCCCGGCCTCATGTCCGTCCGGCGCAAGTTTGGCCCGCAAAAGCCGCTCGCCGGTGTGCGGACCACGGGATCGTTGCACATGACGATCCAGACCGCCGTGTTGATCGAGACGCTGAAGGAACTCGGCGCCGACGTGCGCTGGGCTTCGTGCAATATCTTCTCCACGCAGGATCACGCCGCCGCGGCGATCGCCAAGGCCGGCATTCCAGTCTTTGCGTGGAAAGGCGAGACCCTCGAGGAATACTGGGATCTTACGTTGCGGGCGGTGACGTTCCCCGGCGGCAAGGGCCCGGAGCTCGTGGTGGACGACGGCGGCGACGTCACTCTGCTCATTCACAAGGGCTGCGAACTCGAGGAGGGCAGCGATTGGGTCAACACGCCGTCCGGCTCGCACGAGGAGCAGGTGATCAAGAATATCCTGAAGCGCGTTCATCAGGAGGAACCGCTCAAGTGGACCACGATTGCCAAGGCCTGGCGCGGAGTCTCTGAGGAGACCACCACTGGAGTGCACCGTCTCTACCAGATGCTCGAGAAGAGCAAACTTCGCGTCCCCGCGATCAACGTCAACGACTCGGTCACCAAGTCGAAGTTCGACAACCTCTA
>CAINHV010000261.1 GCA_903848965.1 uncultured Opitutia bacterium
CCGTTTCCCGCAACCACGAGCGCCCGCGAGTGGGAGAAGCCCGGCCGGTTGCCTTAAGATTTTCCTCGTCCCAACTGCTTGAGAAATGGCTCGCGGATTTTCGGCCGCAAATACCGCGCTGAAATTCCCATCGGAAACAGCGGCCCATTCGGGCCCGCCGCGCGGCATCCCGATCATCGAAAGCGCCTCGGGCCGCGTGGAAACGCGGCCCTAGGCTTGCCGGAACGGCCAGCCCTCCTCACGTTCGGCGCCAAAGTTCATGGCATTCCCCCATCCTCCCGCCGTCCTGGCGTCGCACGATCTGCGGCCCGCGGAGCTAGCATCCTCTCCGACCGAGTCGCTGTTGCGGATCTACGCGTGGATGTATCTCGCCCGGGCCGCGGACAACCGGATTCTCGAACTCTACCGCCAGGGACTAATCAAGGGCACCGTCACCGGCGGCCAGGGCAACGAGGGCCTGGTCGTACCGCTCGCGCTGCTGGCGGACAAGGCGATCGACGTCGTTTCCTTCTCCCATCGCGGGTTCGGCGGCCACCTGCTTTGGAGCGGCCACCTCTGCGATCACCTCAACCAGTATTTTGCCAACGCCGGCAGTCCCACCAAGGCTCGCGAGGGCAACATTCACCACGGCGATCCCACCCATCGCTCGCTCCCGATGATCAGCCATCTCGGCGCGATGCTGTCCAATGTCGCCGGCGCCACGGACTCGCAGCGCCGGCTCGGCCGTCCCGCGGTCGGGATCGCGTTCTTTGGCGACGGCGGCTCGAGCACGGGCGATGTCCATGAGACGCTGAACCTGGCCTCGCTGCTCTCGTTGCCGGTCCTCTTCGTCATCGAGAACAACGGCTACGCCTACTCGACGCCGGTCTCCGAGCAATATGCCGCTGGCACCGAGCTCTGGCGCCGCGCCGACGGCTACGGCATGGAGGGCCTCCGGATCGATGCCACCGACGTCGAAGCCGGGACCCACGCCCTGGCCGCCGCGCTCGATAAAGTCCGGCGGACCTCACGCCCGATGATCGTTGAGGCGATGACCCTCCGGCTGCGCGGTCACGCCGCGTACGATACCGGCGAATACCTGCAGCCCGGCGAGAGTGACGCTTTCTTCGCCCGCGATCCGCTGCCCCGGCTCCGCGCCCGGCTCGACCCGGGCCGCGTGGCGGCGATCGAGGCCGAACTGGATTCGTTTCTCGAAGCCTGCGTCAAAGTTGCCCTCGCCACTCCGCGCCCCACTCCCGCGGGGATGCAGGACGACGTCTATGCGCCGGTCGCCGCCCCTTTTGCCTGGAAGACCACGGTCACTCCGGGTGGCGCCGCGTCCCCGCAACTCACCCTCGCCCAGGCGCTCAACGCCGGACTGCGCAAAATCCTGACGGAGCGCCCCGAATCGCTCGTGCTCGGGCAGGACATCGCCACCTATGGCGGCGCGTTCCGGGTCACGGAGGGATTGTTCAAGGAGTTCGGCCGTCCTCGGGTTTTCAATACGCCGCTGGCGGAGAGCAGTTGCACCGGTTACGCGATCGGACTCGCGCTCAATGGTCACCGGCCGATCGAGGAATTCCAGTTCGCCGATTTTGCCACGGAGGCCGCGACCCAGATCCTGCTCAACGCGGCGACAATGCACTTCCGTTCCGGCGCGGCCTGCCCGCTGGTCCTCCGGCTGCCGGCCGGCGGCGGACTGACGCTCGGATCGTTCCACTCGCAGGAACTCGAGTCCCTCCTCCTGTCCATTCCCGGCCTCAAGGCACTCTACCCGAGCACGCCGCAGGATGCGTTCAACGCGCTGCTCGCGGCCTATGAGGACAACAATCCCGTCCTCCTCTTCGAGCACAAGGGCCTGTACCGCCGGGGCCGCGGACCGGTCGACTGGGATCCCAACTATCGCGACATCTGGCAGCCAAAGCGGCTGCGCTCCGGCGATTTCGCGACGCTCGTCACCTACGGCGAAATGGCCCACCTCGCGGGCGAGGCCTGCGCCTATTTTGCGGAGGAGTACGAGAAAACCTTCGACCTCTTCGATCTTCGCGCCCTGGCCCCGCTGCGGCTCGACGCCATCCGCGAATCGCTCGCCCGGACCGGCCGGCTGGTCGTAGTCCACGAAGGCCGGCGCACCCACGGCTTCGGCGCCGAATTGGTGGCCCAGCTGACCGAGGATCATTTTGCCTCACTCAAGGCCGCGCCGTTGCGGATCGCCGCACTCGACATGCCCGTGCCCTTTGCCCCCGAGCTCGAACAGGCCTTCCGGCCGACGAAGGAAACGATCATCGATCGCATCGCCGCGTGGATGGGATGAGGGGATTTTGGTTTTTGGATTCTCGATTTTCGATTCTTTCGGAACAGCGAACAATCCTTTCATCCTAGCACGCACCCACGAGTCTAGCGCGGGCCACACCCAAATCCAAAATCGAGTACCGAGCGAAGCGACATCGTCATCCAAAATCCAAAATTCCGCCGCCGTGCCGAAATCCAAAATCGAGAATCCAAAATCCAAAATCTCCCCCGCGACCTGGTCGCGCGTGCGCTTGTTCGCCATGGACGTCGATGGCGTGCTCACAGACGGACGGATTCTGGTTTCCTCAGACGGCACGGAGTCGAAGTTCTTTTCCATTCTCGACGGGCTCGGGCTCAACCTGGTGCAGCGGGCGGGAATTGCCGTCGCCCTGATCAGCGGCCGGCCGTCCGCGGCGACTGCTACCCGGGCGCACGAACTCGGCATCCCGCATGTCATCCAGGGCCGGACCGACAAGGCCGTCGCTCTTCAGGAACTGGCCCGGAAACTCGGCCTCGGCCCGGAGGCGTGCGCGTATATGGGCGATGACGTGATCGACGTGCCGGCGCTCGCCTGGGCCGGCGTGGGCATCGCGCCGCCCGGCGCCATGCCGGTCGCGATCGCGGCCGCGGATCTCGTGACCCAACGCGAAGCCGGCCACGGCGCGGTCCGGGAAGTCTGTGACCTATTGCTCGCCAGCCGTACCGCCAAAGGTTCCGGGAGCAAGAAGCCCGCGCGCCGGTCTCACCCCTCATGAATCGCGGGCCATCTCAGACTTTGTTGATCGTTCCGCCTTCCCGCGAGGCTCGATCCTCCGTGCCCCGGCCCGCGGGGCGCACCCGGTTCCGCACCGTCGCCATCCTCGTTAGCTGCGTCCTTTTTCCTGTCCTTGCCGGCGGCGCCGATGTGCCCACCAACCCGGCCGTGAACTGGGTGCTCCCGCTGTTCACGGATCAGGATGGGTTTCGCTCGATGACCTTGCGCGGCGCCACCGTACGACCGGCCGGCGAGAACACCATCGCGGTCACCGATCTGAACATCACGATTTTTTCGGGCACCGCCGCCGCCCGCGTGGAAACCGTCCTCCTGAGCCAGAAGGCGATGTTCTATTCCAGGCAGAACCGAGCCACCGGCACCAACGGCGTGCGCGTCATTCGGGATGAACTCGAGGTCAATGGACTCGAGTGGTCCTACGACCACGCGGGGAAAAAAGTTTCCATCCGGAAAAACGTCCGGGTAGTCTACCACGCTCCCTTGAAAATTAAGCTTTGATGCCGTCGCTCCACCTCCTCCGTCTCGCTCTCGCCTTGGCCTGCGGCGGTCTCACGACCCTCCCTGGCCGCGCCGCCGACGTCCAGCCGACCGTCATCACCAGCGAGAGCTTCGACATGAGCAGCACCGACACGGAGACGATCTCCGTGTTCGATGGCCGCGTCGTCGTGAGTGGCACCGGCCTGCGGCTGACCTGCGATCATCTGGAGGTCATCTCGGCCCGCGTGGGCGAAAAGGACGACACGATCGGCACGCAGGATCGTTTCAAATCCCTCGTCGCGGTCGGCAACGTCCACATCATCCAGGGCGAGCGCGAGGCGACCTGCGCCCGCGCTGAGGTCCTCCCACGGGAGGATCGGATTACGCTGACCGGCAATCCCACCGTCACCGATCACGGCAACGGCACCACCGCCACCGGCGATCCGCTCGTCCTCCTGCGCCGCGAGCGCCAGGTGACGGGCAAGAACGTGAAGATCACCGCACCGCCCATTCGCGACCTCGGTTTCGATCCGAAAACGCCGCCACCCACGGTCACCGTCCCGGGCCTCCCGGCACTGAAATGACCGCGCCCGTCCCACCGGTTTCAGAAATTGTGACCGAAGGCCTGGTCAAGACGTACGGCTCCCGCCGCGTCGTCGACGGGGTCAGCCTCCGCTTTCGTGCCGGCGAGGTGGTCGGTTTGCTGGGCCCGAACGGCGCCGGGAAGACGACCACGTTCTACATGGTCGTCGGCCTCGTGCCCGCGACTGCCGGGTGCGTGCGGCTCGACGGCACCGACATCACCAAGCTCCGCATGCACCAGCGGGCGCGGCACGGCATCGGTTACCTGCCCCAGGAGGCCTCGGTCTTCCGCAAGCTTACGGTCGAGCAGAACATCCTCGCGATCGTGGAAGCCATCGGGGTGCCCCGGGCCGAACGCGCGGCGTGCGTCCGCACTCACCTCGAGGAACTCCACCTCGCACATCTCGCCAAGCAGATGGCGTACACCCTCTCCGGCGGCGAACGGCGGCGGCTTGAGATCGCCCGCGCGCTCGTGTCGCAGCCCAAGTTCCTGCTCCTGGACGAGCCCTTCGCGGCCATCGATCCGATCTCGGTCGCCGAGGTGCAGAAGATGATGCTCCAGCTCAAGTCCCGCGGCATCGGGGTCGTGGTCACCGACCACAATGTGCGCGAGACCCTCCGCATCGTCGATCGCGCCTACCTGATTCACAAGGGCCAGGTCCTGAGCGAGGGCACCGGCGACTTCCTGATTCGCGACGAGCAGGCCCGGAAGTTTTATCTCGGGGACAGCTTCGATCTCTAGGATTTCTGCGCGACGCGCTCCGCAAAGTTGAGGGTTGAGAGTTGAGAGTTGAG
>CAINHV010000262.1 GCA_903848965.1 uncultured Opitutia bacterium
CCGCTTCCCGAACTCCCCGATCTTCCTGTTCAAAATCCTCCAGGAAATGAGCAATTCGTGAATCGAGCAGTGCAAGAACTGTTTCCCGACCCTTGATCCACCAGATCTAATCCTTCGCGCAGAAGGCCAAACCAAGCTCGAGCCGTCCGACTTTTCCTAACTTGGCCAGACCTTGGATGGTCCTTCTGTGCAAGGCTTGGGCGGTGACGGTGCCGATCTGGCATTAAGCCGCTCCTCCATCAAATACGGGCCAAAGGATCGCTATCGTCACGTCCACCCGCTTGATTTTTCCGCCAGCCTGCTAAACTAGCGGGCTCCACAATTCTAAGGTCCCACTCTCAGCCCTCAACTCTCAGCTCTCAACTCCCTCTCATGTCCACGCCCACGCCGCAGAAATTCGAATTCCAAGCCGAGATCAAGCAGTTGCTCGATATCGTCATCCACTCCCTCTACACGGAGAAGGAAATCTTCCTCCGCGAGCTCGTGTCGAATGCCTCCGACGCCCTCGAGAAGCTCCGTCACACCCAGCTCACCGAGAAGGACATCTTCGACGACAAGCTGGAACTCGAGATCAACGTCACCACCGACGACAAGGCGAAGACGATCACGATCCAGGACTTCGGCATCGGCATGACCCGCGAGGAGCTGGTGCAGAACCTCGGCACCATCGCCCACTCCGGCTCCAAGGCCTTCCTCAAGGCCATCGGCGAGGGCGCACAGAAGAACTCCAATCTGATCGGCCAGTTCGGTGTCGGCTTCTACTCCGCCTTCATGGTCGCCAAGTCCGTCAAGGTTTACACCCACTCCTGGCGCACCGGCGAACCCGGCCTCGTCTGGGAAAGCGACGGCTCGGGCAGCTACACCATCGAGGAGGTCGAGGGCCAGCGCCGCGGCGCCAAGATCGTCATCGAGCTCAAGGACGACTGCACCGAGTTCGCCTCGGATTGGAAGGCGAAGGAAATCCTCGAGCGCTACAGCGCGTTCGTCTCGTTCCCGATCACGCTCAACGGCAAACGCATCAACACCGTCCAGGCCGTCTGGCTGCGGAACAAGAACGAGGTGAAGGAGGAGGAATACACCGAATTCTACAAGTTCCAGGCGCACGGTTACGACGAGCCCCAGCTCCGGCTGCACTTCAGCGCCGACGCCCCGCTCTCGATCCACGCGCTGCTCTTCGTGCCGAAGGAAAGCACCGAGAAGCTCGGCCTCGCGCGGCTCGAACCTTCCGTCTCGCTCTACTGCCGCAAGGTCCTGATCGATGCGAAGCCCAAGGACCTGCTGCCGGAATGGCTGCGCTTCCTCAAGGGTGTCGTCGATAGCGAGGACCTCCCGCTCAACATCTCGCGCGAGACGATGCAGGACAAGGCGCTGATCGAGAAGTTGAACCGGGTCATCACGAAGCGCTTCCTCAAGTTCCTCGAGGAAGAGGCCAAGAACCGACCCGAGGGCTTCGAGACATTCTATCGCGAGTTTGGCGTGTTCCTGAAGGAGGGCGCCGCGCTCGACTACACCCACAAGGACCAGCTCGTGAAGCTGCTCCGCTTCGAGTCGTCGCTGACGGAGAAGGGCAAGTACACGACCCTCGGCGACTACGTCACCCGCATGGGCTCCGAGCAGAAGGAGATCTATTATCTCGTCGGACCCAACCGTGCCTCGATCGAGTCCGGCCCCTATCTCGAAGGCTTCAAGGCCCGCAACCTCGAGGTACTCTTCTGCTACGAGTCCGTCGATGAGTACGTGATGAACAACGTCCGCGAGTTCGACAGCAAGAAGCTGACCGGCGCCGATCACGCCGATGTGAAACTCGCCGAGGTGCCTCAGGCCGAGGGCGCGCTCGCGGCCGCGGATCTCGAGACGCTGACCAAGTGGATGAAGGAAACGCTCGGTGAGCGCGTGGCCGAGGTGAAGTCGAGCGATCGGCTCGTGGACTCGCCCGTCCTCGCACTCAATGCCGACAAGTTCATGTCGCCGCAGATGCGCCGCATGATGAAGGCGATGAACAAGGAAGGCGGCGACAGCCCGCTCCGCGTTAACCTCGAAATCAATCCCCGCCACGCGATCAACAAGCGCCTGTTCGCGCTGCACACCAGCGCGCCCGAGAAGGCAAAGCTGATGGCCGAGCAACTGCTCGACAACGCGCTCATCTCCGCCGGCCTGCTCGACGACGCCACCGCGATGGTGGCACGATTGAACAAGCTGCTGGAGAACATTTAAGAGTCTTCACCTGTCATGATATGGCTGGCTTGCCATACTTTACGCTTGAAGTATGGCTGATGAGCCATATCGAAATATCCTCATGAAAATGACGATGCATATTGATGAGGACGTCTTGGATCGCGTGATGAAAATCACGGGCGCCAAGACCAAGACCGCGGCCGTGGAGATCGCGCTCAACAACATGGCACGCCGCCACAAGATGAAGGAGTTGTTCAGCGCCGGCTTGGGCATGACACCCGACGAATTGAAGAACGCCATCGATCCCGCTTCCTATCCGGATTGGGATCGCATCCCGGCCATGGTCGCCGAACCGCCAACTCCCGATGGAAAGCCTGATCCTGCCCGATAGTAACATCTTCATTGGGGCGCTGCGGGCCGGCACCGATCCGTTCACCCAATTCGTGCCCGGCCTCGAAGAGCGCGAATACTGCACCTGCGGCATCGTCGTGATGGAGGTCTGCCGAGGCGTGCGCGACCCGGGACTGCTGCGCCGGATCAAGAGCACCTTCGCGGTGATGATTTACGTGCCGACGACGAACCAAATCTGGGAGCGCGTCACCCAACTCGCGTGGTCGCTCGACCGTCAGGGCGTGGTACTGCCGGCGCCGGACCTCATTATCGCCGCGTGTGCGCTGCAGGCGGGCGCCACGGTGTTCACGCACGACGCCCACTTCCGCTCGGTGCCGGGTCTGACTGTGATCGACGCGCTGAACTGAGAACGCCCCTACTCCCGGGCCCGGCGCCCGGCCTCGGCCATGAAGTGCGCCTGCGCCGAGAACGCCCGGGCACCCGCCTGCCGCGATGCCGGCACATAGGCCCCGCTCGGCAGCAGGACATGCGTGTTCGCCGTGTCACGCAGTTCGGTCGGCAGCAATTCCTCCATCACCCAGCGACGCAGCTTGGGATCCTGAATCGGGAACAACACCTCGACCCGGCGGAAGAAATTGCGCGGCATCCAGTCCGCACTGCCGGCCAGGATCAGGGGTGCGCCGCCGGAGTTCTCGAAATAGAAAACCCGGATGTGTTCGAGGAACCGGCCGACCAGGCTGCGCACCCGGATGTTCTCGCTCAGCCCGGTCACGCCCGGCACCAGACAACAGGTGCCGCGGACGATCAGATCGATCTTCACGCCGGCCTGCGACGCGAGGTACAACGCGTCGATCGTGGCGCGATCGACGAGCGAATTCATATTGGCGATGATCCGCGCGGGCTTTCCCTTCGCCGCCTGCCGGCGTTCCCGCGCAATAAGACCGAGGAGCCGGGAATGCAGATTGTAAGGGGCGACCAGCAGATGCCGGAACCGCGGCGAGCGCCCAAACCCCGTGAGCGTGTTGAAGAGATGGGCGACGTCCCGGGTGATGTTCGTCCGGACGGTAAAATAACTGAGGTCCGTGTAGAGCCGGGCGGTGCGGGGGTTGTAGTTTCCCGTCCCGAGGTGGGCGTAGTGCACCATGCGACGTCCCTCGCGGCGAACGACCAGGCACATCTTGCAGTGCGTCTTGTGGCCGATCAGCCCGTACACCACGTGCACGCCCGCCTCCTCGAGCTGCCGTGCCCACTGGATGTTGTTCGCTTCGTCGAAGCGCGCCTTCAACTCCACCAGCGCGGTCACCTGCTTGCCGTTCTGCGAGGCCTCAATCAGCGCGCGCACCAGCGGCGAGTCTCCGCTGGTGCGGTAGAACGTCTGCTTGATCGCGACGACCAGCGGATCGCGCGCCGCCTGCTCGACGAATTCAACCACCGCCGAGAAGGCATCGTAGGGGTGATGCAACAGCACGTCCTGCTGGCGCAGGACCTCGAAGATGCGGGTCGCGTCGTGCAGGGGCGGCGCATGGACCGGCGTAAACGGAGGAAATTTCAGATCCGGCCGCGGCAGATCCGCGAGGCTCTGCAGGCGGACCGGATTGATCGGCCCCTTGAGCTTGAAGACGTAGTCGCGCTTCAGCTCGAGGTGCGCGCAGAGGGTCGCAAACAGCGCGTCATCGATTCCGTCCTCCACCTCTAGCCGCACCGCCGCGCCCCGGCGTAGGTTGCGCAGCTCTTCCTCGATCTTCTTCAGCAGGTTGGCCGACTCTTCCTCGTCGATGTAAAGGTCGCTGTTGCGCGTCACCCGGAAGGCGAACGCCCCCGTCAGGCGATAACCGGGAAACAGCTCCCCGGCGCACAGCTTGATGATCTCGCTCAGCAGGATGGTGCGCTCGGGTCCCCGCCCGGCCGGCGCGATGGTGACGAGCCGCGGCAGGATGCGCGGCACCGGCAGGATCGCGACGGACCGCTCGACCACCGGCGTCGCGGGATTGTCGAGAGAGACCACGATGTTGAGCGTCTTGTTGCCCAGCTGCGGAAACGGATGCGACTGATCGAGCGCGAGGGGCGTCAGCACCGGATAAACCTGCTCGCGAAAGTAAGCCCTCACCCAGGCCAGTTCGCGCCGCGTGAGATCGGCGGCCGACTTGAACCGGATATTCTCCGCCGCCAGGGCCGGCAACAGTTGCTCCGTCCAACAACGATACTGATCGGCCAGCATCGCATCGACCACGGTGCGAATCCGTCGGAGTTGATCGCGCGGATCGAGCCCGTCGGGCCCGGGCTCGGCCACTCCCGAGTCCATCTGCTGCATCAGCCCGGCCACACGAATCTCGAAGAACTCGTCGAGGTTGTTGGCAACAATGGTGAGAAAACGCACCCGCTCGAGCAGCGGGTGCCGCTCGTTCTGCGCCTGCTCCAACACCCGCCGGTTGAAGGCGAGCCACGACAACTCCCGGTTGAAGTACGCCGGAGCCACGGTCGAATTCGCGGTGGCGGGAGTGCGGCGGGGGGACGGCATGATGGGCGGCAAGGGCGAAACGCCCAGGCTAGTTCGCCCGGCGGCAAAACGAAGGCTTTTTTACCTTTGCCACCGGAACGTCACATTGCGCGGGTGGCATGGGTCTCCCGACCCATGAAGGCCGTCATGCACTTCCCATGGTCTGGAGGGCCGAGCTCCGTCGAGGCCGATGGCATGGC
>CAINHV010000263.1 GCA_903848965.1 uncultured Opitutia bacterium
GGACAGGATGCGGAATCGGTGAGTCACGAGCCGCATCCTCCCCGACCTTCCCGCTCTTCCTGTGCAGTGGGATTGGTTTTCGGGCGCACAGTTGGAAGCTCGGCCGGCGGTCGCCCCGCGTCGCGGTGTCGTCCGCGTTTCTCGTTGCGCGACATCGGCACGGGACCTCATCTCTTCGCCCATGGCCAAGGGTAAACAGGCAAGCTGGGGCGGGCGGTTTTCCGCCGGCCCCGCCGATTTGATGCTGCAGTTCAGCGAGTCCGTCTCGTTCGATCGGCGGCTGGCGCCGTTTGACGTCGCGGGGAGCAAGGCCCACTCGGCCATGCTCGCGCACGTCGGATTGATCACCACCGCCGAGCGGGACGCGATTCACCGCGGGCTCGACGCCATTCTGGCCGAGATCGAGGCCGGGCGGTTCAAGTGGGACATTCGGCTCGAGGATGTGCACATGAATATCGAGCAGGCGCTGACGAAGCGCGAGCCGGCGGCCGCCAAGCTTCACACCGCGCGGAGCCGGAATGACCAGATCGCGACCGACATGCGGCTGTTCTTCAAGCATGCCTGCGGCGTCTTGCGGAATAAGATTCTCGGGGCGGAACGTGCGCTGCTCGCGCTCGCCAAGGCCCATCGGGCGGTGCTGATTCCTGGTTACACCCATTTGCAGCGGGCCCAGCCAGTGGAGCTCGCGCATCATCTGCTGGCCTGGCTCGAGATGCTCGAGCGGGACCGCGCGCGGTTCGGCGACGTGGCGGATCACGCCAACTGGTGCCCGCTCGGTTCCGGTGCCATCGCGGGCACGACGCTGCCGATCGATCGCGAGTTCACGGCCAAGGCGCTCGGTTTTGTCGATGCGAAGGGCCGGCCGCAGGTGACTCAGAACTCGATGGACACCGTGGCGGATCGCGACGTCTTCATCGAGTTTGCGACGGCCGCGGCGATCCTTGGCGTGCACCTTTCGCGGATCGCGGAGGACTTGATCCTGTGGAGCTCCGCCGAGTTCAAGTTCGTCGACATGGCCGATGCCTTCAGCACGGGATCGTCGCTGATGCCGCAGAAGAAAAATCCGGACGCCTGCGAACTGCTGCGCGGAAAGTCGGCGCGGCTGCAGGGCAACCTGCACACGCTGCTCACGCTGACGAAGGGCCTGCCGCTGACCTACAATCGCGATTTGCAGGAGGACAAGCCGCCGGTGTTCGACAGTTTTGATCAGGCGGCAATCTGTGCGGACGTCCTCGCCGGCACGCTGGCGGGCCTGAAGATCAACGCGGTCCGGTGTGCCGCTGCCGTGCAGGATCCGGCGCTCCTGGCGACCGATCTGGCGGATTATCTCGTGCAGCAGGGCGTGCCGTTCCGCGAGGCGCATCATGCCGTCGGCGCGGTGGTGCGACTGGCGGAGACCCGGGGAGTCGAACTCAACGCCCTCGCGACCTCGGACGTGCAGACGGTGCACCCGGCGTTCAAGGCGGACTGGGCTGGGGTTTTCGATCTCCAGCGGGCCCTCGCCAAGCGGACCGGCACGGGCATGCCCGGTCCGAAGCAAGTGTCGCGGCAGATCGCGCGCTGGCAGAAGTTGCTCTCGTGAACGCAGGCGGCCCGTGGCACGGGTCTGCTGACCCGGACGGTGCCATTCGGATGGCGTCTCCGGCTTCGGGATACCCAGGCCGGGACCGGTGCTGACCGTCCATGGCCTCGTTATTTCCGACGGCGAAATCCGATCCCGAGCTGGCGCCCTTCCGGCCCGCGCTGGAGTTCGGTTTCTTCAATGCCCTGACCTGGCAGATCGCGATTGGAACCCCGATGGTGCTCTTCGCGGGCCAGCTCGGGGCGAGTGCGTTCGAGGTCGGGCTGGCCTATTCGTTCGTGTTCCTGCTGACCCCGCTCCAGATCGCCGCGACCACCCTGCTGCCTCATTTTGGCTTCAAGCGGGTGGCCCTCGGCGGCTGGAGTGTGCGCAGCCTCTTTCTCGTGATTCCGATCGGGCTGGCGATCATGGCGACGCGTGGGACGGCGGCGTGGATGGTGCCGGTCCTGATCGGCAGCGTGTTTTTCTTCTGCCTGTTTCGCTCCATCGGAGCCGCGGCGATGACCACCTGGTTCATGGGCTTTCTGCCGGCCGGGGTGCGCGGACGTTACTTCGCCCATGATCAATTTTTCTCGGGTATTGCCGGTGTCGGCACGCTGATCACCTGCGCGTCGCTCTTCTTCTTTCTCCCGATCTATCCGGCCCTGCTCATCCAGTACGTCATCGCGTTGATCGGCTCGACGCTCGCTTACTATTCGCTGCGGCAGTTGCCGGACATCGAGAAGCCGCCGCGGGTCAGCTTGATCGCCGTCCTGCGTTCGACTGGGCGGCATCTCACGGCGCCGTCGGTTTTCCGCAGCTACCTCTGGCTCGCGGTGTGGTATGCGGCGATCACGACCTCGATCCCGCCGTTCGCGGCCTACTTTCTCAAGGTCACGGCGGGACTCTCGGCCGCGCAGATCATGCTCTTCGAGGTGTTGCGCTATTTCGGCGTCATCCTCGGGGCCTGGCTGATCGCGCGGCGGATCGATGTGACCGGCGCCCGGCCGTTCTTCCTGCTGTCGCTGGTGCTGGTTGTCATCGTGGCGTTGGCGTGGCTGATTTTCCTGCGGTTCGGCTGGGGCGGAACGCCGATGATGCTGTTCATCTATTTCGGGGTCGGGCTGGCGGCGGTTTGCTGGGCGGTGGCGAACCTGAATTTTCTTCCGAAGATCGTCCCGGCCGGCGATCGCGCGCTCTTCGTGGCGCTGCATGGTGCCGCCACCGCCTGCCTCGGCGGCTGCTCGCCGATCCTGTGGGGTACCTTTCTCAAGAGCACGTCCCCGACCGGCGAACCGGACGTCGATGTCACCGTGTTTCAGATCTTTTTCGTCTTCGTGATTGTCAGCGCCTGCGTGCTGTCGGCATTGCTGGCGCGCTTGCCCGAGGACACGAAGGGGTCCCCGCATCCGCTCGTGATTGGGAATGCGATTCTCCGCCCTTTTCGAGCCGCGAGCTATTTGGCCAACCTGATCGACTGGCCGATGGAAGGACGCGGGGCCGAACGGAAGCGGGAGGAGGAGCGCTGACGCCCACCGCGCCGCCGGCGTCGTCCGTCGGCGGTGCGCCGGCCTCGCGGCGGTTCGTCCCGCGTGAGGCCGGACGCCCGCGCGGTCGAATTCGGCGCTTCCGTTGCGCGGGCGTTCCATGATTGGTTGGACGCTCGATGGCCAAAGTCCGCATCCTGACCGACCGAGTCGCGAACCAGATTGCCGCTGGCGAGGTGATCGAGCGTCCGGCGGCGGTGGTGAAGGAATTGGTGGAGAATGCGCTCGATGCCGGGGCGACGCGGATTGAGGTCGAGTTTCGCCATGGTGGCCGCTCGTTGATGCGGGTGGAGGACAACGGCCACGGGATGTCGCGCGACGATGCGCTGCTGTCGCTTGAGCGGCATGCCACGAGCAAGATCGCGGAGGCGGCCGATCTCGATCGCCTGGCGAGCTACGGCTTTCGCGGCGAGGCGCTGCCCTCGATTGCGAGCGTGTCGCGCTTCGAGCTTCAGACGCGCGAGGCGGGCAGCGACGTGGGCACGGAGATTCTCATCAACGGGGGGAAGTTCGTCCACGTGCGCGATTGCGGGCGGCCGGTGGGGACGCGCCTTGAGGTCACGCACCTGTTCAACTCGGTCCCGGCGCGGCGCAAGTTCCTCAAGACGGATCAGACCGAGGCGGCGCACATCGTGCACTGCGTCCGGCTCTACGCGCTGGCCTGCCCCGCCACGGCGTTCACCCTGATTGAGGATGGCCGGGTGATTTTTCGATCGCCCGAGTGCTCCACGCTCGCGGAACGGATCGCGGAGATTTTTGGCCGGCAGGTGGCGGAGTTGCTCGTGCCGCTGGAGGCGGTCGAGCCGGGGCTGAGGCTCGGCGGGCTGATCGGCCGGCCCGGCACGGGGCGGGCCACGCGGCACGAGATGATCGTCTTCGTCAACGCGCGGCCGGTGGACAGCCGGACGCTGAATTACGCGCTGATCGAGAGTTATCATGAGTCGCTGCCGAAGGGCCGGTATCCGCTGGCGTTCGTGTTCTTCGAATGCGATCCCGCGGCGGTGGATGTGAACGTGCACCCGGCCAAGCGCGAGGTGCGGTTTCGCAGCGAGCCGCAGGTGCGGAGTTTTGTCATTCGCTCCGTGCTCCAGCGACTGCGGGAATTGGGCACGCCGCCGGGCGGGGCCCCGGCGGCGGCGAGCGGCGGGCCCGGGATGGACCCCGGAACGCCGCGACCGGAGGCCGGGTTGCTCGCCGCCCATCGACCAGGGTTAATCGGTACCGGCGCGTGGCCGGCGCCCCTGCATCGCGCCGATCTGGCGGGCCTTCATGCTCCGGCGATCGTGGCCACTCCGCCGGTGGGTATCCGATCTGCGGTGGCGGCAACCTTTTCTGCGCCGGCTCCGGTCCCTCCATTGGCGCCAGCCTTCGCATCGGCGTCGGCTTCGACCCTGCCGTCATGGCGTTTCGTCGGGCTCGCCCACGGAAACATCGCAATCTTCGAAACCCCGGCGGGGCTGGTGTTACTCGACCGGCGCGCGGCCCACGAACGGATCTGGTTCGAGCGGCTGCGGGCGCAGTTTCGCGCGGGGGCGGTGCCGAGCCAGCGGCTGCTCCTGCCCATCCCGCTCGAGGTCGATGCGATTGCGGCGGCCCTGCTGCTCGATCGGCGGGCGTTGTTGCACGGGCATGGTTTTGAGATCGCGGAGTTCGGTCGGAATTTTTTCCGGGTGGAGGCGGTGCCCGAGTGGCTGGAGCCCGCCGACGCCGAGCCGTTCCTCCGCGACCTGATCGGGGCGCTGCGGGAAGGCAGCATCCCGGACCAGAATGCGGATCTGGCACACGAGGCCTTGGCGCGCCTGGCCGCGGCCAAGGCCGTGCGGCTCCCCGAGGCCGTCGGCGAGGCGGAACTGCGCACGGTGCTGGGTCAACTCTTTGCCACGCGAACGCCCCTGACGAGCCCCGCCGGCCGGCCGACCTATGTCGAGCTGAACCATGGCGAACTGGCCCGGCGTTTTCAGGCCTGACGGGTTGAGGGATCACGCGGGACAAGCGGGGAATGTGCATCGAACCTCAATCCTTCGCTCGACTGGCACGATTCGTTCTTCACCCTGCTTTATCCTCCCATGTCGTCCGCCGTCCCTCCCCGCGTACCTGACGCCTTCTCCGAGCCCGCGAGCACCGCACCGTTCGCCTCCTGGGGTGCCATTCATAACCCAAATGTCTCAAAGGATCAGCCCGTCGACGTGATGCGGTCGCTGATTCAACGCCATCTGGTTTCGACCATCGCGCGGCACGCCGGCTCCGCCACGCCGCGCGACTGGTGGGTGGCGACTGCCCTCGCCGTCCGGGACACGATCCACGAGCGGATGATCGCCACCCAGGCCGTCCATAATTCGCAGAACGTCCGCCGGATTTACTATTTTTCCCTCGAGTACCTGATGGGCCGGCTCTTCGGCAACAATCTCCTCGCCACGGATCTCTTCGACACGGCACAGGCGGCGCTGGCATCGCTCGGCCAGAATTTCGAGGCGGTGCGCGACTCCGAAGTGGACATGGGGCTCGGCAACGGTGGCCTCGGCCGGCTGGCGGCGTGCTTCCTCGATTCGCTCGCGACGCTCGATTACCCCGCGCTCGGCTACGGGATCTATTACGAGTTCGGACTCTTCAAGCAGGCCTTCGTCAACGGCCGGCAGGTCGAGCATCCGGACAACTGGATCATCATGGGTGATCCGTGGGAAGTCGTGCGGCCCGAGTACACGCAGGAGGTCCGGATCTACGGGCGCGTCGAAAATGTTTTCGACGATCGGGGCCATTACCGGCCGCGCTGGGTCGATGCCCGGACGATTCTCGGGGTGCCGCATGACATCCCGATTGCGGGCTGCGGCACGAAGACGGTGAACCTGCTGCGCCTGTGGTCGTCGAAGGCCACGGAAGACTTCGACCTCGCGGCGTTCAACAGCGGCGGCTACGTCGAAGCAGTCCGGGAAAAGGTCCTGAGCGAGACGATCTCGAAAGTTCTTTATCCGAACGACAAGACGGAGAACGGCAAGGAGCTGCGACTGGTGCAGCAATACTTCTTCGTCGCGTGCTCGCTGCGGGACATCCTGCGCCGGCATTTCCGTACGCCGGGCAACGACTGGGGTAATTTTGCCGACAAGGTCGCGGTGCAGCTCAACGACACCCATCCGGCGATCGCGATCGTCGAGCTGATGCGGATCCTGATCGATGAGCACGACCTCGGCTGGGATGCGGCGTGGGCCATCGTCACGCGGACTTTCGCCTACACGAATCACACCCTGCTGCCCGAAGCGTTGGAGAAGTGGGGCGTCCCGCTCTTCGAGCGCGTGCTCCCGCGGCACCTGCAGATCATCTATGACATCAATGCGCGGCTGCTGCAGGCGATCGAACTGCGCTGGCCGGGGGACGTTCAGAAGATGCGGGCCTGCTCGCTGATCGAGGAGAACGGCGACAAGCGCGTGCGCATGGGTAATCTCGCCGTGGTCGGTTCCCATGCGGTGAACGGGGTGGCGGCGCTCCACACGGCGCTCCTGCGCAAGGATCTGTTCCCGGAGTTTAACGCCCTCTATCCCGACAAGTTTCAAAACAAGACCAACGGGATCACGCCGCGGCGCTGGCTCCAGAAGAGCAATCCGCGGCTGTCCGCCTTCATCACGAAGCGGATCGGGTCGGGCTGGGTCCGCGACCTCGATCAACTGCGCCAGTTGGAGAAGTACGCCGACGATCCGGCCTCGCGAAAGGAATTCATGGCGATCAAGCGGGCGAACAAGGTCGATCTCGCCGAGGTCATCCGCACCGAGTGCGGGGTCGAGGTGTCGCCGGATGCGCTGTTCGACGTCCAGGTCAAGCGGCTGCATGAGTACAAGCGGCAGCACCTGAATTTGCTGCACATTCTCGCGCTGTATCGCCGGCTGCTCCAGCGTCCGGAACTCGATGTCGTGCCGCGCGTGTTCGTCTTCGCCGCCAAGGCGGCCCCGGGCTACGACCTCGCGAAGAACATCATTCGCGCCATCAATGTGATCGGAGCCCGGATCAATGCCGACGCGCGGCTGGGCGGAAAACTCAAGGTGGTCTTCCTGCCCAATTACCGGGTCTCGCTCGCGGAGCGGATCATTCCGGCGTCGGACCTGTCGGAGCAAATCTCGACCGCCGGCAAGGAAGCGTCTGGCACCGGCAACATGAAACTCGCGCTGAACGGGTCGTTGACGATCGGCACCCTCGACGGCGCCAATGTGGAAATCAAGGAGGAGGTCGGTGACGACAACATCTTCATCTTCGGCCTGACGGTCGAGGAGGTGGTGGCTCTGGTCGCCGGCGGCTACAATCCCTGGGATTACTACCATCGGGACGAGGAACTGCGGGCGGTGATCGACTGGCTGGGCAGCGATTATTTCACGCCGGGCGAACACGGCGCGTTTGGCCTGGTGCACGGCAGCCTGATGCAGGGTGGCGACCCCTATCTGCTGCTCGCCGATTTCCGGGCTTACAGCGACGCCCAGCTCGCCGTGGATCGAGCGTATCGGGACCAGGACCGCTGGGCCCGGATGGCGCTGCTCAACACCGCGCGGATGGGTAAGTTTTCCAGCGACCGGACGATTCGCGAGTACGCGAAGGAGATCTGGAAGCTGCAGCCCGTGCCCGTCCCGTGAGGCGCCGCGGGTGGCGCCGGGCTGTCGTGGGATTGGGCCTGATTCTCGCCACTCCGGCATCGGCGTCCGCGATTCGACTGCCCCTGCTGGACGGAAACCTCGAAGGCAATTTCACGGCCCTCCAGCTGCCCGGGGCGCCGCCGCTGCACTGGAAACTCGAGGTGATTCCCACGGGTCAAACCGGTCGGGCGGCGACGGTGCGGATCACCGGCGCCGGCACCGACCTGCAGGCGGAATTACGGATCGACGGGACGGACGCGATACAATGGCGGCTCAACGCGGGCCGACTGGACCTTGTCACCTGGTTTCCCGCCGTGGTGCCGCTGCTCGGGCCGGAACAGGCGGCGGCGTCGGCGCAGGGCGCGATGACCGTGCGCGGCGAGGGGAGCTGGCGCGGGGGGCGTTGGACGGGACGGGCCGAGATCGAGATCGCCGGCGGCCGCTTCGAGGACCCCGGTGGGAAGATGACGGTCGAGGGCATTGCGTTGAAGCTGGTCCTCGAGGACGTCGGCGCGCTGCGTTCGGCGCCCGGCCAGATCGTGTCGTGGACCTCGGCGCAATTCGACACCATCCCCCTGGGCGCGGGCCGGATGACGTTCGCGTTCGAGGGCGAGCAGGTCCGGGTGGAGAACGCCACCGCAGCCCTTTGGGGCGGAGAGGTGAAACTGGCGGCCTTTGCCTTTGCGATCAGCCGCATGGAGATGTCGGTGATCGCGCGGGTCATTGGCATCGATCTCGCGCAACTGCTGACCCTGTTGCCGCCCGTGCTCGCGGAGGCGCGAGGCCGGCTCGATGGCTCGTTTGCGGTGCGCCGCGACAGCTCGGGCCTGCAGATCGGCGCGGGCCGGCTGGCGCTGCAGTCCGGGGAGCCGGCCGAGTTGAAACTTGCGCCGACGCCGGGCCTCCTGTCCGGCAGCCTCCCGTCGACGGTGCTCAAGTATTACCCCGGCCTGGGGCAGATCGAGACCGGCCAGATTCCGCTGCAGGCGGGCCTGCTCGAAGTTGCGTTCACGCCCGGCGGCGACGCCGAGGGCCGGACCGCGTCGATCCATCTCACCGGCGGACCGGTCGATCCGAAGCTCCGGGCGCCGATCGATCTCACGATCAATGTCCGCGGTCCGCTCGAATCCCTGATCAAGTTCGGCACGAATTCCCGCGTGCGATTCGGGAGCGGACCCTAAGCCTGACGGGTGGCAACGCCTGCCGTCGCTGGCTCAATTCGCGCATTCGTGACACCGTCCGAGGAAACATTCGTTGTCAGTCCGCGTCCATCGACCCACTCTGCCCCTTATGAAGCGCCGATTTTTTCTTCCGCTAATCCTCGGGGTAGTAAATTTCGGCGGCTGCCTGAGCGTCAGAACCGAACCGATCGAAGTGAGGCCGATTCATGTCACCGTGGATGTGAACGTCAAAGTGGACCGCGCACTGGACGACTTCTTCGGTGACCTCGATCAGAAGTCCTCCACCATCAATGCTCCCCGTTTATAAGATGAAACCGACCCTCTTTTTTCGCCTGGGCCTGCTGTTGGCGGTATGTGCCGTCGGTCCGCTGACGCTTCGCGCGCAAGATCTCAATACGGTGAAGGCGCGCATGGAAGAGCGCCAGCCGGCGGTCGACGCGCTGAAGGACCGTCACGTGGCCGGGGAAAACAACCGCGGATACCTGGAGCTCCGCGGCGCCGCCGTTGGGCCCGATCAACAAGTGGTCTCCGACGAGAATTCCGATCGCCGGGCCGTGTATGCCGCCCTGGCGGCCCAGACCGGTGCGAATGCGGACACGGTGGGACGCACGCGCGCGCAGCAGATCGCGATTCGCAGCAAGCGCGGTGTCTGGCTCCAGAGCCCCAATGGCGAGTGGCGGCAGAAGTGATCGAATTTTAGATTTTGGATGATGATGTCGCTTCGCTCGGTACCTCGATTTTCGATTTTTGGCGGGGGACACTGAGCCTCGATACTGGGCGGGTGGGCGGTGCGCTCGATCTTGACTGGCGCTCTGGGGCGCTCCGCCCCGCAATCGAAAATTCTCCGATTCGAGAAATCGAAAATCGAGAATCCGAAATCGAAAATCTCTACACCAGGATTCCGGCGACGGCCGCGGTCAGGAAGCACGCGATGCTGCCGCCGATCATCGCCTTGACTCCGAGACGGGCGAGCGTCTCGCGCTGATTCGGGGCGAGCGCACCGATGCCGCCGACTTGGATCCCGATCGATACGAAGTTGGCGAAGCCGCACAGCGCGTAGGTCATGATGATAAGCGTGCGCGGATCGTTGTAGGTGCCGGCCGCCTTGAGCTGGCCCATCTGCAGATACGCGACGAACTCGTTCAACACCGTGCGCGTCCCGAGTAGCGATCCGGAAACCAGGATATCGCGGCCGTCGATGCCGATCAGCCACGCGATTGGCGCGTAGATCACGCCGAGGACGAACTCGAGGGAGAAGGTCTTGAAGGTGCCGCCGGTGAGGCGCTCGATGCCCGCATTGAGCCCGGGGTAGGAGAAGATCTCGCGGCCATCGAGGACGAGCGCATGGGGGCTGCCGATCCAGCCGAACAACGCGTTCACGAGTGCGACCAGCGCCGTGAACACAATCAGCATCGCGCCCACGTTCACGGCGAGTTTCAGCCCGTCCGTGGTGCCGACGCAGATGGCGTCGAGGAGATTGGAGCCGATCTTGTCCCTGGCGATCACGAGGTCGCGATCAGTGCTCTCGGTCTGGGGCAACATGATCTTCGAGACGAGCAGCGCGGCCGGGGCGGAGATCACCGAGGCGGTGATCAGGTGGGTCGCAAACAGGATTTGCTGCTGCGGATCGCTGCCGCCGAGAAAGCTGATGTAGGCGATCATCACCGCCCCGGCGATGGTGGCCATGCCCCCGGTCATGATGCAGAGGAGCTCCGACCGCGTCATGGCCGGCAGATACGGTTTGATCAGCAGCGGCGCCTCGGTCTGGCCGAGGAAGATGTTGGCGGAGGCGCTCAGGCTTTCCGGGCCGGACAGCTTCATCGTCCGTGCCATCACCCACGCGAAGACGTAGACGATTTTCTGGAGAATCCCGAGGTAGTAGAGCGCCGAGCTGAACGCGGAGAAGAAAATGATCGAGGGCAGGATGCCGATCGCGAAAACCACGCCATGCCTGCCCTGATCGGCCAGCGAACCGAAGAGGAACGTCACGCCTTCGTTGGTGAAGCCGAGGAGATCCACGAACCGGGCCCCGACCCACTCGACGACGGCGCGGGCCGGGCCGAAGAAAATCACCAGCCCGGCGAAGGCGAACTGCAGGGCGAGACCCACGACCACGATCCGCCAGTTGATCGCACGCCGGTTGCTGCTGAACAGAACGGTGATGCCGATCAACACCGCGATGCCGAGCAGGCCGCGGCCAACGTGAGTCAGGGTTTCCATGGAGCGGGGGCGGGAGGAACTGGGACGGTGGCCGAGCTTGCGAAGCGCGTGGGACCGGGCGAGAACCAACTGAACCATGACCATCCAGGAACGTCTCGCCCGCTACCTCGGCCGCACGCCTGATACCGCCCGCGCCGTGTTCGTCGCCCCGACCGCCACCGTCATTGGCGACGTGACCCTCGGAGCCCGCAGCAGCGTGTGGTACGCCTGCGTGCTGCGCGGCGATATCAACTCGATCGAAATCGGGGATGAGACCAACGTGCAGGACGGCACTGTCATTCATCTCGCCGACGATTACGGGGTGAAAGTGGGCAAGCGCACGACAATCGGCCATTCGGCAGTCATTCATGCCTGCGAGATCGGCGACGACTGTCTGATTGGCATGGGCGCGACCATTCTCGATGGAGCCAAGATCGGTGACCGCTGCCTGGTGGGCGCCAATGCCCTGGTGACCGGACGCTTTATCGCGCCCCCGGGTTCGATGATCCTCGGTTCGCCGGCCAAGGTGGTCCGTCCGCTCACGGAGGCCGAGCAGGCCGCGCTTTCGCTCAATGCCGCGAAGTACATCGAGACCGGCAAGGCGCACGAGGCTTTGCGCGCCGCGGCGGCCCGCAAAGCCTAGGCTTCGGAGATGAGAGCTGGCCTTCGATGGAGTTGGGCGCTGCTGGTGGCGCTTGGTGGCGGATGCGGTCTGCTCAGTGGGGCGGAGTTCGACGTCGTGCTGCGACACGGCACGATCTACGACGGGGGCGGCGGTGCGCCGTATGTCGGCGACGTCGCGCTGAAGGGCGATCGCATCGCGGCGGTGGGTGACGTCGGAGCGGGGCGGGGCCTGCTCGAGGTCGAGGTCCGCGGACTCGCGGTGGCGCCGGGGTTCGTGAACATGCTCAGCAACAATGTCGCGCTGCTGCACGACGGCCGTTCGCAGAGCGACCTGCGGCAGGGCGTGACGCTCGAGGTCCTGGGGGAAGGGACGTCGATGGGACCAATGACGGCCGCCATGAAGACCGAGGCGAAGGCCCTGCAGGGCGACATCAAGTTCCCCTACGAGTGGACGACGCTCGGCCAGTATCTCGAGCACCTCGAACGCCGCGGCGTGTCGTGCAACTTTACCTCTTTCGTGGGCGCCACGACCGTGCGGCTGCACGAACTCGGCCACGAGAATCGGGAGCCGACGGCGGCGGAACTCGCCCGGATGCAAGCGCTCGTCCGCGAGGCGATGGAGGAGGGCGCGGTCGGGATCAGCAGTGCCCTGATTTACGAACCGGGATTTTATGCGAAGACCTCCGAGTTGATCGCCCTGGCGCGGGCGGTGGCACCCTACGGCGGACGCTATCAATCGCACCTTCGCAGCGAAGGAAACCAGTTCGTCGAGGCCGTCGACGAGGTCATCACCATCGCCCGCGAAGCGGGCGTGCCGGCGGGGATTTATCATTTGAAGGCGGCTGGACAGTCGAACTGGCCCAAGCTCGAGACGGTGATTCAGCGCATCGAATCCGCGCGAGCGTCAGGCCTGGCGATTGTGGCCGACATGTACACCTACACGGCGGCGGCCTCGGGGCTCGATGCGATGATGCCGCCCTGGGTCCGGGCCGGCGGGTATCAAGCCTGGGCGAGCCGGCTGCGGGATCCGGCGGTGCGCGAACGCGTGAAGCGCGAGATCGTCGCGCCGTCGAGCGAGTGGGAGAATTTCTATCTCGCGGCGGGCTCGCCCGACAAAATCCTGCTCGCCGTTTTCAAGAATCCTGCGCTCAAACCGCTCGCTGGCAAAACGCTGGCCGAGGTGGCGAAGCTCCGCGGCTCGTCGCCGGTGGAGACGGCGATGGATCTGGTGATCGAAGACGGCTCCGTGGTCGGAGCAGTCTACTTCCTGATGAGTGAGGAGAGCGTGCGCCGGCAGATCGCGCTGCCGTGGATGGCGTTCGACTCCGATGAATCTTCGCAGGCTCCCGAGGGTGTTTTCCTCCGTTCCAATCCGCACCCCCGGGCTTACGGCACCTTCGCCCGGATCCTAGGCAAGTATGTGCGCGACGAGAAGGCGCTATCGCTGGCGGAGGCGGTGCGGCGGCTGTCGCTGTTTCCCGCACAGAACTTGAATTTGCGCGAGCGCGGCGCGTTGCGGCCCGGCTGGGTTGCCGACGTCGTGGTGTTCGACCCGGCCTCCATCCAGGATCACGCCACCTACGATCAGCCGCATCAGTATGCGACCGGCATGCGGCACGTGTTCGTCAACGGGGTCGCTGTGATCCGGGACGGCGAACACACCGGGGCCAAACCCGGGCGCTTTGTACGCGGTCCCGGATGGCGACCGAAGCCCTAGCGCAGAGGTCGGGCAAGGCTTGGACAGGATTGACCGGACTCGGACGGAGGATGGGGCAGGACCAATCCCGCTCACCGCTTGATCCTGAAAATCTCCGGGCTCGTCTCCGGTAAATCCTGTCAAAGCTCCGGCCGAAAAGTTTCGGAACGCTATTCCTAATGATCGAGCTCGAGGAACGTATAGCGGTAATTTGCGTCTACGCTCTCGCGCCGACCAATTTCACGCCACTCGATTTCGCGCCACTCGGGGAAGAAGCGATCGCCCGGGACGGCGGCATGGATGAGCGTGAGGTGGAGACGCCGCGGCCGGGGCAGCGCGAGGGCTTCCTCGTAGAGGCGTTGACCGCCGCAGACGTAGAGATCGCCC
>CAINHV010000264.1 GCA_903848965.1 uncultured Opitutia bacterium
CAATCAGGGGCTTGATGCCCTTGGCCTTGGCCTGGTTGTAGAACTCGATCGCGCCAAAGAGATTGCCGTGGTCGGTGACGGCCAGCGCGCTCATTCCCAGTTCGGCGGTCCGGTCCATCAGCCGGTCGATTCGGCAGCAGCCGTCGAGCAGGCTGTAGTCCGTATGGACGTGGAGATGGACGAAATTTTTGTCGACGGTCGGCAACGGCAGCCAAGGCAATTCCCGACCCCGGTGGGCGCAAGTGCTAAGCTTCGTTTGGCCTGGGCCTCGCGCAAACCGACCCAAAAAAGCCATTGACGCCACTCCGGCAGCTTGGCCTATTTACCAGCTTTTCCGTTCACCACCTACGTTTGTACGTCCGTCCTCATGTCCATCGAAATCAAGATTCGTAAGAACGAGCCCATCGACCGCGCCCTGCGCCGGATGAAGAAAAAGCTCGATCGCGAGAACATCATCAAGGGCACCCGCGCCAAGCGTTATTACGAGAAGCCCTGCGAAAAGCGCCGCCGGAAGGACAAGGTCCAGGCCTTCACGCAGATGCTGCGCCGGCGTTACGCCGAGTAAGCCTTCCCCCCATCCTGGGGCAGATTTTCGCCGCGCCCAAATTCCGGGCGCGGCTTTTTTGTAAGTGTTTTTGCCGGTCGTAACTTGCCGAAGCTAGGTTCGTCTTTCCAGCACCCACCGCGTGAAGCCGATTCTCTCCCTTTCCACCTGTTGGTGTTCCCATCGTCACAGTGACGGCTACGTGATGCTGCGGGAGATGGCATCCCTTGGTTTCAAGCACATCGAGCTCAGCCACGGCGTTCGCATCACCCTGGTCCCGGGAATCCTGAGGGCGGTTGAGGAAGGCCTCGTCGAGATCACCTCGACGCATAATTTTTGTCCGTTGCCGACCGGGGTCGTGCAGGCGGCGCCCAATTTGTTTGAGCCGTCGGTCACCGAATATCGCGAACATGACCAGTGGCTGCGGCACACGAAGCGATCGATCGATTTTGCGGCCCAGGTGAAGGCGAAAGCCCTGGTCTGTCACCTCGGCAGCGTCACGTTCTTCTGGTTTCATCCGGCGCACAACGTGAAGAACTACCTTCGCGATCATCCGGACGCCGGTCGCCGCCCGGAAGACACGGCCTATCAGGCGGTTCTGCAGAAGGCGATGGGGAGGCTCCGCAAGCGGATGAAGCCGTTCTGGGAGCAGACCAAATCAAGCATCAACGAAATTCTCGACTACGCCGCGCAGAAAAACGTCCGGCTTGGGCTCGAGAACCGCGAGAAGTTCGAGGAACTGCCGCTCGACGGAGATTACCTCGAGTTCCTCGCCGGCCTGCCGGCCAATGCGCCGGCGGGCTATTGGCATGACACGGGACATGCCGACATCAAGGAGAGCATGGGACTGCTCAACCACCGCCAGCATCTCGAGAGCCTCAGCGATCGCATCCTCGGCTTCCACCTGCACGACGTGAGTGCGCAGGGGCAGGATCACCAGGCGGTGGGCAGCGGACACATCGACTTCAAAATGGTGAGCAGCTTCTGGCGGCCCCATCACCTGCTCACGCTCGAACTGAGTCCGCGGATCACCACCGAGGAAGTGCTCAGCTCGAAGGCCCGGATCGACGCTTTGATCGGTTGACGCGCTGGTCCGCCGCCGTCGGCGAATCGCGACCTGCCAGGATTTCCCGCACCCAGTGGCGATGGGGACCGGAGAGCGAGATCGACTCCAGTTCGTCCAAGGGCACCCAGACGAGTTCAAGACGCGGTCGGCCGCGCGGGGCCGGCATCGCGTGAATCGCTTCCGTGATTTGATAGCGGGTAATGGACCGGCGCTTCTGCGCCAGCTTGGTGCCGCGGACGACGGTGGCGGCCGGAATGCCCGCCTGCTCGGCCGTGGGCAGTTCGTGGAGGTTCGCGAGACGGCGCGCGTTCCCAGGTGAGCGATGGAGGAGCAAGGCGCCGGCGCGTTCGCTCCAGACCCGCAGGACCTGGCGCTGCTCGATCACCTTGGGTGCGAGTCGCGGAAAGTCCCCGGGCCGGCCGGTGCGAAAGCCCGCGCAGAACGACTGCACCGGGCAGATGAGGCAGCGGGGATTCTGTCGCAGGCAAACGGTGGCTCCCAGTTCCATCATAGCCTGATTGTGATCGCCCGGTAACGCCGCGGGCAGGAGTGCTTCGGCCAGCGCCTGAAACGACTTCGAGGCGCTCGCCGAATCGCGGTGGGCCGTGGCATCGGCCGTGAGGCGTGCGAGGATGCGCACGACATTGCCGTCGACGCAGGCCGCGGGAGCGTCGAACGAAATGCTGGTGATCGCCGCGGCGGTGTAGGGGCCGACGCCGGGGAGTTCACGCCATTCCGCGGGGGTTCGCGGTGGTGCGGACTTGAGCGCCATGGCTTGGGACAGCCGATGCAGATTGCGGGCGCGGGAATAGTAACCGAGCCCCTCCCAGAGTTTCAGCACCTGGGCTTCGGACGCGGCGGCCAGGGAGGCGAAGTCCGGCAGCGCTTGGAGCCAGCGGGCAAAGTAGGGGAGCACCGTCTTCACCTGGGTTTGCTGGAGCATGAACTCGCTTACGACGGTGCGATAGAGCGAGGGCGATGTCCGCCAGGGCAGCGGCCGCGCCTGCCGCCGGTACCAACCGAGGAGGGCTCGCTGGAAGGCGCGACGTTCGGCAATCAGGGTGGGGGCCACAGGCGGCCCAACACGGACCAAACCCCGGCCGGCCCCAAGCAGATTCTTTTTGTGCTTTCAGGGGCTTTCGTGCCCAACTGCGGACGATGCCCAAGAATTCCGCCGCGGACGACGAGACCCCGAAGAAGATCGCGTCCTACACGGTCAAACTCGATGACGCCCAGATGGAGACCCTGCGGTCGATTCTGGTGCAGCGGGGCTGGACGCCGTTCGAGGTCGCCTACACTCGTTTCGCGTTCAAGGCGGATCACCTCAAGGTGAACGTCTCCGCCTATACCAGCGGAAAGGTCGTCATTGCGGGCAAGGGTACCGAGGACTTCGTCCGCGATGTGATCGAGCCCGAGGTCACCGGCGCGGCCAAGCTCGGCTACGACGACGTGCTGCATCCGGACTGGTTCGAGTCCCACGCGGGCCTCGACGAAAGCGGCAAGGGCGACTTCTTCGGTCCGGTCGTGGCGGCCACGGTCATTGCGGATCGGCCCGCCATCGAGTCGTGGATCAAGGCGGGCGTGAAGGACTCGAAGAAGATCGCCGAGCTCCAGATCCTCAAACTCGATCACCTCATTCGCGAGACGAAGGGCGTGGTGGTGCGCACCTGTTTGTGCGGCATGCCGAAGTATAACGAGCTGATGGGCCGGCCCGGAGCCAACCTGAACCGGCTTCTGGCCTGGCAGCATGCGACCGCGCTTGAGCAGGCCCTCGCCCTGAAGCGGGTGCCGTGGGGCCTCCTCGACCAGTTCACCGAGCAGCCGCTGACGCAGCGCGAGCTCGCCAAGAAAGGCGTGAAGGATTTCGACCTGCGGATGCGGACCAAGGCGGAAGAGGATCCGGTGGTCGCGGCGGCGTCGATCGTTGCCCGCGCCGAGTTCCAGCGGCAGATGAGCCTGCTCTCGAAGAAATTTGGCGCCCGGCTACAGAAGGGGGCCAGTTCGCTGGTGAAAGACCAGGCGCTGCAGATTATGGAGAAGTTCGGGACGCTCGCGTTGGGCGAGTTCGCCAAGCTCCATTTCCGCACCGCGTACGAAGTCGTGTCGGCGGCGGGCAAGCTCCACGAGCTGCCCCTGAAGGAGCCGAAGGCGCGCGTGGATTGGGACTGATCGGCGACCGGGCTCAGGCCGCTCGCGGGAGTTGAAAGGCGACGCGGTTCGATTCCTCCGCCGCGAGCATCAGGATGTAGTGGCGGAACTCCTCGTCCTCGCCCTCGAGCAGTTCGCCGAGCGCCTCCCGGAAGTCCGGCCGCCGAACCCATTCCCGCATGTAGTCCTCCCACGACCGCCAAAGTCGGCGGGTTTGCCGGTCCATGTCCTCCTCGAAAACGAGGAGATAGGCGCGTTCGAAGAGTGAAACCAGAATACCGAAGATGGCGTGCCGGCGCTCGGCCTGATCCGGCGAAAGATCCTGGCGCGCCCCGTCCCGGCGCATGAGCTGGAGGTCGGCATGGTCGAGGACCAGCTTGAGAAACTCGCGGTATTCGTCCGACAGGCGCTGGAAAATTTCCTCGCTCTCGTTCCGGCGTTCTTTGCGTTGCTCGTAGACGAAGACCACGATCGCCAGCGGCAGGCCAACCACGGTCACAATGTAACTGAAGATTTCCCAGGTTTCGCGCGTTGGCATGGTCCAGACTAAAGCCGCCCCCGGAAAAGGCCACCCGGAGACCTTGTCGTCACACGCTTGCCACAATCCCGGGGGCGCGGTCACAACACCGGGATGAAACGCCGCCAGTTGCGCGGCTTCGATCTCAAACAAATCACTGGGGTCAACAGCCTTATCGGCGTCGACGAAGTAGGGCGGGGCGCCTTCGCCGGCCCGGTCGTGGCCGCTGCCGTGGTGGTGACGCGGGATTTTCTTGAGAGCCGTTGGGCGGTGGCGAAGAGCGGCCGCGTGAACGATTCCAAGCTGCTCGGGCCCGAGCAACGCGAGGAGCTATAG
>CAINHV010000265.1 GCA_903848965.1 uncultured Opitutia bacterium
GCCCGTCGATCTAAATGGCGATGGATCTCGTCCGCCGCACTTCTCGCCGGCGCCGTGGCGGCGGCACACTGGGCGATTGCTCGTTGGATAACAGGTTCCGGCCCGACACCAGCCGGATTCGGACAAGTCAGCCATGGTTGGTGGCTCGCGCTGGGGTATCCCGCCTTCGCACCGGTATCCGCCGCGTTTGGCGCAGGCAGCCTGATCGGTCGAGCGTTTGCCGTTCTCCAAATTTCCTCCGACGGCTGGCAGCGCATTGCCGTTTGGTGCGCGCTTCTGGCACCGGTGTGGCTCGCGTTCTATACGTGGCTGGCCAAACACGCACCAACCCCGTCATTTCGCCGGCTCCTGCTCGCATTCCTTGCCGTCTACATTCCAGTGCTGGTGGTGCTCTACGCGGCAGGGGCCTCCATCAGTATCGAAGACCGGCATGCTCGTCCCGTGGGAATGCTCGTATTGGCCGCCATCACTGCCGTTGCATTCTCGGCAACCCGCGTCCGTCGATCAATCCGGCATGGTTTGACCTTCGTGGTGTTCGCAACGGCCGTATACGGTCTTGCCGCGGAGACCGCTCGAGCGGTCACCCTCGCCCGCCTCGATCGGGTGGGCCCTTCAGGAATCACCCAACCCGATGTCTCGACCACCTCGATGATCGAACTCCTGCGTCGCGACAGATCAGGCGCGGGTATGGGACAAGTAATTTTTGTAGGCGATCCCAAGATGGCGTTGGAAGTGCGGGAGAGCCGTGTCATTTCCACCGACGCAGGCTCGCGCCCGATGCCCTGGTTTCGAGAACGCACTTGGCGTGGTCGGGTGCCGAAACTCCTATTGGTCCTCCCCGCCACCTGGAATATCGATCCCCGGACCGACGCATTACGCCTCAGCTTCGTCGACTATCGATCCGACGAATGGCGGAGCGAAATCGTCGGCGATTGCCTGTTTCTCCACGTCGATGCCGATATCAAACCGTGAGGCCGTTGGTTTCCATCATCGTTCCCTGCTACAATAGCTCTGCGTGGCTCGCGGCCACTTTGAAATCGGCTCTGGCCCAGACTTGGTCGCGCACAGAGATCATTGTCGTCGACGATGGATCGCGGGACGACAGTCTCGCGATCGCCCGCCGCTTCGAGCCCCAAGGCGTGAAGGTGCTGAAGCAGGCCAACCGCGGCGCGGCGGCGGCTCGCAATGCCGCGCTGGTCCTGGCCCAGGGCGAGTATATCCAGTTTCTGGACGCCGACGATCTCCTCGCGCCCGACAAAATCAGCCGACAACTCGCGCGGCTGACCATGGAACCCGCGGACACCGTGGCGAGCGCGGCTTGGGCGCGCTTCCACGGGTATCCCGCCGAAGCGCAATTCACTCCCGAGCCGGCCTGGCGGGACTTCGTGCCGCCCGTGGACTTCCTCGTCCTGCACTACAACACCGGCTGGATGATGCCTCCCATTGCGTGGCTGACGCCGCGGGCCGTGATCGCGCGCGCCGGGCCGTGGGACGAACGGCTGACGCTGAACGACGATGGCGAGTATTTTTGCCGGATCCTGCTGGCTTCCGTGGGCATCGCGTTCTGCGCCGACGCGCGCTGCTACTATCGCTCGGGACTGCCGGGGAGCTTGAGCCGGCGCACGGATCTCAAGTCGCTCGAGTCGCTCCGCCTGTCCATTGCGCTCAACAGCGATGCCCTGCTGGAGCACGCCCCCACGTCCGCGGTGCGCGGCGCCCTGGCGAATGCGTGGCAGAAGCTCGCCTACGACCTTTACCCCGACCTGCCGCGGGAGTCGCGCGAAGCCGCCGCCCGCGCCCGGGATCTCGGCGGCGCCACCCGGCCGTGGGAGGCCGGCGGTCGCCTGCAGCGGCTCGCCCGCCTTGTCGGCTGGCGCGCGGCCAAACGCGTCCACCGCGCTTTGGGACGCCAGTCACCAACGTGACTCCCACGATTCGAGTCTTCGTCCCGACCTTTCGTCGCCCGCACCTCCTGCGCCGCGCGCTCCGCAGCCTGCTCGCCCAGACGTACCCGTCGTGGGTGGCCGAAGTGCGCAACGACGACCCGACGGACCATTCGCCGGAGGAGGTCGCCAGGGAATGCAACGATCCCAGAATCCGGTACATTCAGCATCGCACCAATCTCGGCGGGGTCGCGCTCTTCAACGCCGTCTTCAGCTCGGACACCGAGCCCTATGTGAGCCTGCTGGAGGATGACAACTGGTGGCAGCCGGCATTTCTGCAGCGCATGCTTTCCGCCCTCGAGGCCCATCCCGAGGTCACGCTCGCCTGGAGTAATCAGCAGGTTTGGGAGGAAACCGCCGCCGGGGACTGGCGCGATACCGGCCGGCTCGTTCGCCCCGCGGCGGTCGATCTCGCCCCGGTCCTGATTCCGTGGCCGCAGTCCACCCAATGTCTCGGGGCCCTGCACGCCAACGGGGCCATGCTCCTCCGCACGCGGCGGGGCGTGGGATATGCGATTCCCCGCATGGAATTCGGCGGGACCGAGGCGGTCCGCGAGCGCATGCTGCCCCATCCCCTGCTCTACGTGCCCGAACCGCTCGCCGTCTTCAGTGTCACCCGCGCCACGCACCGCAGCCGCGAACCGGCCGCTTGGGCCACCCTACAGGTCCTGCTCGCCGCCACTTTCTTCAAGCACGCTCCGACCACCCCCGCCTTTTGGCACGAGTTGTGGCAGCGGGCCCGGCACCAATCGCCGCGCATGACCGGCCCCCTGATTCTCGCCGCGCTGCAGGACCCGGCGCTCCGGTCGCAACTGAAGCACTCGACCGCGGGCGACTGGCGGCACCTCGCGATCCGCAGCCTGCGCCGGCCGACGGTTTTCCTGAAACTGTGGCGGGCGCGTCAGCGCGAACCGGAGTTGTGGAATTTTCTCGCGGAACACACGGCTCGGCGCACGGCCGAGAATAGCGGGCGGATTGCGGACGGCGGCACCAGACTCGGGTTAGAAAAGTCGTGAATCGCCGGATTCTCATCCTCACGAACGGTCATCTCTGCCGCAATCCGCGCGTGCTGAAGGAGGCCGATGCGCTGGGCCGCGCCGGTTACGACGTCACGGTTCTGTCCCTTCGGCACCATGCACCGTCCGTCGCGCTTGATGCGGAGCTCGCCGCCGCCGCTCCCTTCCGGCACGAGAAGATCAACCTGCTGCCCGGCACCGGCCCGCAGGCTTTCCGACGCCGGTTGCTGGTCTGGGCCGCGCGGCAGGCCGTCGGCCGCCTCGGCTGGCAGATTTTGGCCGCACTCGGGCCGGCCGGATCGCTGCTGCGGCGCGCTCGGCAGCACGCCGCGGATCTCACGATCGTCCACAATGAACTCGCGCATGGGGTCGGACTCCGACTCCACGCGGCGGGCCGGCGGGTCAGCGCCGACATCGAGGACTGGCATTCCGAGGATCTGCTGCCGCAGGATCGGCAACAGAGGCCGATGGACCTGCTCCGGGCCCAGGAGCGCGGCCTCCTCCACCAACTGGCGCACACCACGACGACCTCGGAGGCTCTCGCGGATGGCCTCCATGCCCGCTACGGCGGCACGCGGCCCCGCGTGATCACGAACTCGTTTGCTCTCCAGCCCGATCCCCACCGCCCAGCCGAGGACATCGGACCGCCACTCCTATTCTGGTTTTCGCAACGATTGGGACCGGGCCGCGGACTCGAGGAATTTCTCGCCGCGTGGCGGCTGACGCACCAACCCAGCCGCGTGACGTTGCTGGGCGAGCCCGCTCCAGGGTATCGCGAGGCTCTGCTCGCCGGTCTGCCCGCCGATCGCCGGGCTGCCGTCAGCTTTCTCGATTGCGTGCCACCCGCCACGCTGCCGTCGCTGATTGCGCGGCACGATGTGGGACTGGCCCTGGAGTCGAGCGCGCTTCCCAGTCGCGACCTCACGATCACGAACAAGATTCTTCAATACCTCAACGCCGGCCTGGCCATCGTGGCCTCGAGCACCGCGGGCCAGCGGGAGGTCCTCGCCCGGCAGCCGCAGGCGGGCATCCTCGTGAATCCGGCGGACGCCGCGGGGTTTGCCGCGGCCCTCGACGCCCTCCTGTCGGATCGCGCCGCCCTCGCCGTCCGGCAGCAGGCGGCCCGCCGGCTGGCGGAGGACGTGTACTGCTGGGAACGCGAGGCGCCGCGCCTCGTCGCTTTCGTCGCCGCAGCGCTGACCGGAGCAAACGCCCTCCAATGACCTCCCCGGCTTCACCGGCATCCCCGCAGCGGCGCGTGCTGATCGTCAGCCCGAATTTCCCGCCGATCAATGCGCCCGACATGCAACGCGCCCGGCTGGCGCTCCCGTTCCTGCGCGAGCACGGCTGGGAACCCGTCGTGCTCGCGGTCACGCCGGAGTCGTCCGGCACCGGTGTCCTCGAGCCCCTGCTCGAGCAGACTTATCCGGCCGACATTCAGATCGTGCGGGTGGCAGGAATTCCGCCCGCCCGCACGAGGTGGCTCGGCATCGGGAGCCTGTGGTGGCGGTGCGGGGCGGCGTTGCGCGAGGCCGGTGATGCCCTACTGGCCCGCGAGAAGTTCGACCTTGTTTTTTTCACCACGACGCAGTTCGACGCCTTCACTCTTGGTCCCCGCTGGCTCCGTCGCTTCGGGATGCCGTACGTCCTCGATTACCAGGATCCCTGGATCAACCGGTACTATGAGCGGACGAACACGCGTCCACCCGGTGGCTGGCTCAAGTTCAACCTCACGCAGTGGTTCGCCCGCCGGCGCGAACCGACGGCCGTTCGGCAGGCGGCTGCGATCGTGTCGGTCTCGGAGTCCTACACGCGGGACCTTGCGACGAACTATCCCGGGCTCGACGCCGCACGGATCACGCAGCTGCCCTTCGGGGCCTCGGCCGCCGACTTTGCCGTCGCGGCCCGCCACCAGCCAGCCAGCCCTCTGGTGAATTTCGACGACGGCTTCTTTCATCATGTCTACGCGGGCCGGGCCGGGCCGGACATGGCCTTCGCCCTCACCGCGCTCTTCCGCGCCTTCCAGCGTTTTCGTTCCACGGATCCGGTGCGCGCCGGGCGGATGCGCTTCCATTTCATCGGCACCGACTACGCGCCGCCACCCCGAGCCCGCCAGTGGGTCGCCCCGCTCGCGGTCGCCGCGGGTGTGGGTGACTGCGTGCACGAGCATCCGGCGCGCGTGCCGTACTTCGACGCGTTACATTATCTGATCCGCGCGGATGCCCTGGTCGTGGTGGGCTCGGATGACGCCAGCTACACCGCCTCCAAATTGTTTCCCTATATCCTGGCACGCCGGCCCACGCTGCTCGCCTTCCACGATGAAAGTGCGGTGCTGGAGTTTGCCGCCCAGCTCGGCGTGGGGACGCGTTTTGCCTTTCCAGATACAAGCGACGGCGCCGCACTGGCGGACTCGATCCACGATCGCTGGTTCGCGGGCGGTGGCCATCTCCAGGCCTCCCCGCTCGACAACCGGGCGTTCGCGCCCTTCACCGCCGCGCATTTGACCAGCCAGCTCGCGGAGGTGTTCGATCGCGCCGCGGCCCGCCGGACCGCCCCGTGAACCGGAATCACTGATGAGCCCAACCGAGCACGACGAAACCGTGGCGCTGCCCGATCCGCGCACGAGCCGCCGGCTGTACCAGACTGGTCTAGCCGGGCTGGTGGCCGCGGTCGCGGGGCTGGTTTACAAGTCCGATCTGGTCGACCCCATCCTCCTGAGCCTCGGCGCGATCATCATGATTATCGGCGCGTGGCCAGCACTCAATTGGGCGCGCCGGGGCGACCTGCACTTTCCGGTCTTCGAGATTTTCATGCTCACGAGCATCCCGTTTTACGCGGTGCCGATCCTAGCCGGCCACCCAACGATGCTGCAGTTCTCCGCGGGCGCCACCTGGAATGCGGCGGTCAGCATGCTCCTCTTTCAGCTTTGCGCGGTGGCCGCCTTCAGCGGAACCACAGTCCGCCGTGGCCGCTCTCGCTTCCTGACCGATTCGCTCCTTCCCGCCACGACGCTGCGCTATGCCTCGACCGGCATCCTCCTTAACACCGTCTATCTCTATGTCCGCGGATTCACCGACCTCGTGCCGAATGAACTCTCGATCGTGCTCCGCGCGGTCTTTTTCGGCATCGGCACGGTCGCACTGTTCGTGGAAATGCGCCGCTGGGGGGCAGGACAACTTCGCGGATCTGAGCAGGCAGTCATCAGCCTCAACCTCCTACTCCAGCTAATCTTCCTTTTCCGCGACCTGTATCTCATTGTCGGAATCTCAATCCTCCTGCTCGCCCTGATCGGGTATGTCTCCACCAGCCGGCGGATCCCGATCGCCGTACTGGTCGTCGTTCTGCCCATTGTGGCGGTACTGCACCATGGCAAGACGGTGATGCGAACGCTCTACTGGGAAGGCAAGGCGCCGGCGCCGAACCTCACCGAGCTTCCAGCCTTCTTCGAGACTTGGTTCCTGCAGGGCCTGGCGGATCCCACCGAGCAAGAAGCCACCAGCAACAGCCTGGCAGGGCGGCTGTTCGAGCGGGCCTCCCTGTTCCAGATGCTCTGCCTCGTCACCGAGCGAACCCCGGAACATGAGCCTTATCTGGCGGGCGAGTCCTACAAGTACGTCTTTGCCCAGCTCGTGCCGCGCATCCTCTGGCCCGGCAAGCCGTCGTCGCTCGAAAGCAACATCCTGCTGGCGGTCCATTACGGCCTGGTGTCGCGCGATTCCCCGGCGAGCGTCAGCATCGCGTTCGGAATGATCGCGGAGTCCTACGCCAACTTTGGATTGATCGGCTGTGCGGTGCTTGGACTGCTGCTCGGTCATGTGTACAGGCGGATCAGCGTGGCGGCGATCGGACTGCCCCAGTTCTCGGGCCTCGGGCTGCTGACCATCCTGCTCGCCGCGTGGAGCTTCCAGGTGGAGCAGATCTTTGCCACCTGGCTGGTCTCGCTCCTGCAGGCCGCCTTCGTCGTGATCGGCGGACCGATGCTGTTTCGGACGTTCTTCGGCCAGGAATGATCGCCCACCCCACCCGCCCTCGGCTCGCCGTGGTCCTCTCCCACCCGACGCAATACTACAGCCCGTGGTTCCGCTGGCTGCGCGCCAACACCCCGCTGACCTTCCGCGTCTTCTACCTGTGGAATTTTGGGGTCACCCCGCAGCGGGATCCCAAATTCGCGACGTCGTTCCAGTGGGACGTCGATCTGCTCTCCGGCTACGAGTCGGAGTTCGTCCCCAACCTCGCCGCGGACCCCGGCACTCACCACTTCCGCGGCCTCGACAATCCCGAGCTCACTGCGCGACTCCAACTCTGGGACCCCACCGCCGTGCTGCTCTTCGGCTACAACTGGCTCAGCCATGTCCGGGTAATCTTCTGGGCCCGCCGGCGCGGAGTGCCACTGCTGTTCCGTGGCGACTCGCATCTGCTGGGCCGGGAGGCGCTGCCGTTCCGGACCCGCCTCGTGCTCCGCACGCTCTACCGCCAGTTCGCCGCCTTCCTGCCGGTCGGCGCCGCCAACCGCGCTTATTTCACCGCCCTCGGCGTGCCGGAGGAAAAATTATTCTTCACACCGCACACGGTGAATGACGCCTTCTTCGATCCCGCGCACCCCGAAACCCGCGCAGCGGCCGGCGCGCTCCGGGAATCGATGGGCCTCGCCGCCTCGACTCTCGTCGTGCTCTTTGCCGGCAAGCTGGTGCCGGAGAAGCAACCGCGCGAATTGCTCGCCGCGTTTCTCGCCCTTGGCGCCCCGGACGCCGCGCTCGTCTTCGTCGGCGACGGCCCCGAGAAGCCCGGCTTGCTGGACGCGGCCCGGACCGCCCCGCCCGGCACGGTGCACCTCCTGCCGTTTGCCAACCAAAGCGAGATGCCGACGCGCTACCTGCTTGCGGACCTCTTCGTGCTCCCCTCCCGCGGACATTATGAGACGTGGGGCCTGGCCGTGAACGAGGCGATGCACATGGGGGTCCCGGCCCTGGTCAGCGACCGCGTCGGCTGCCAGCAGGATCTCGTCACGCCGGGAGAAACCGGCTGGGTCTTCCGCGCGGAGGATTCGTCGGACCTTCGCAGCCAACTCGGTGCCGCCCTGACGACTTTGCGCGATCCTGCCGCGGTGCCATCGCTCCGCCAGCGCCTCCGCGCCCGCATCGGCGGCTACACCTACGCCACCGCGGCGGACGGGCTGCGGCGCGCGCTCCGCGGCCTCGGATTCACCCCATGAAAATCAACATCGTCATGGGCTTTTTCCTGCCGATGCCGCCCGACAGCGGCGGAGCCACCGAGAAGACCTGGAGCCGGCTGGCGCACGAACTCACCCTCCGGGGGCATGAGGTGACGGTCGTTTCCCGCCGGTGGAAGCAGTGGCCGGATCGCGAAGTCTGCAACGGCGTCCGCCACGTTCGGCTGCCCGGTTTCGACCACCGTCCCAAACTCTGGCAGAACCTTGCGCTGGATCTGCTCTGGAGCCTCCGGGTGCACCGGCACCTGCCGGCGGCCGATGTGACGGTCGTGCACGCCGTCGCGCTCCCCGCGTGGCTCGGCACCCTGCGCCCGTCCGCCGGCCGCATCGTCGTCATGCCCGGCCGAATGCCGAAGGGCCAGTATCGTCTTTACCGGCGGCTGAGCCGGGTCCTCGCCACCAGCACGCCGGTGCAGGAACGAGTCCTTGCCGAGAATCCCGCTCTCGCCCCGATCACGCGGATCTATGGCTACCCGATCGCCTGGCAGGCGCTGGCCCGACCGCGCCGGCCACGTCCGACCGAGACCGTGATCGGCTTTGCGGGCCGCCTGCACCCGGAGAAGGGCATTGCCCTGCTCGTCGACGCGGTGCTGCATCTCGCCGCCGACACCACCCTGCCGCCGTGGCGGCTGGCGATTTGTGGACCGGATAGCGTGGCTGCCGGAGGCACCGGGGCACCCTATCGGGCCCGACTGGAACAAAAGCTCCGGCAGAACCTGCCCGCGGATCGTTGGAGCTTCCGGCCCGCCCTCTATCAGGAAGAGGCGCTGGCCGAGTTCTATCGCTCGCTCGATGTCTTCTGTTATCCGAGCCTCGCCGAGGCCGGAGAAACCTTCGGCGTCGCCGTCGCCGAGGCGATGGCCGCGGGGGTTACCCCGGTCGTTTCCGACCTCGCGTGCTTCCGTGACTTCGTGCGCTCCGAGGAAAACGGCATCGTGTTCAACCACCGCACGCCGGAGGCCGCCCGAAACCTGGCTCACGCCCTCGCGCGCCTGCTCCGCGATCCCGCCCGGCGCGAGGCGCTGGCGGCGACGGCGCAGGCGGACGCCGGAGGTTACGATTTTACCCGCTACACCGATACCCTGGTGGCGGACTTTCAGTCGCTGATCGGTCGTCCGTGAGCCTGACGAACGCCCCGATTCTCTCTGCGGAGTTGCCACGCCGGACGCCGCCCCGATGCTGCTCGCAAGCAAACTCGTGACTGCCCCCGCACCAGAACGCCCCTACCTGGGCATGGGTTGCACCAGCCCCTACCCTCGCCACGAAGCGATTCGGCGCTGGGTCTGGCTGCTGGTGGAGAAGACCCTCTTCCGCTGGAGTCCCCGACCCTGCCACGCGTGGCGCGCCTGGCTCCTGCGTTGCTTCGGGGCGCAGATCTCCGACCCCGGTGAGATCGTCGTTTTTCCCACCGTCAGCGTCCACTTCCCCTGGAAGCTGGCCCTTGCACCGCGCTCGATGCTGGGACCGCACGTCCGCGTCTATAATCTCGCATCTGTGCGGCTTGGCTACGGCGCCAATGTGAGCCAGTTCACGCACCTCTGCTCCGGCAGCCACGACTACACCAAGTGGTCTCTGCCAAGCACCTTTGGTCCGATCACGATCGGCGACAATGTATGGATCGCGGCGGATTGCTTTGTTGGCCCGGGCGTGGCCATCGGCGAACTCTCCGTCGTCGGCGCCCGCTCGGTGGTCGTATCCAGCCTCCCCGCTCGCAAAATCTGCGTCGGCCATCCCTGCCGCCCGATCAAGGATCGGCCGGATCCGTTATGAGGATCGCGCACATCGTGGGCAGCCTTGAGTCCCGCTACGGCGGCCCCAGCCGCTCCGTCCGCGCACTTGCCACGGCGACCGCGAACCTCGGACACGATGTCGAAATCCTGACGTCCGCACCAGCGGCGATTCCGCTGGAGTCTCGGGGTCGCCTGCAGGTGCGGACCTGGAAACGCGGCTGGCCAGGATATCTTTGTCCAGTGCCTGGGATGACCCGCCATCTTCGGCAGGAGTCGTTCGACGTCGTCCACGACCACGGGCTCTGGCTTCGCACCCTGCATTACGCTCACCGCAAGGCCGCTGAGGATCAAATCCCGCTAGTCATCTCGCCGCGGGGCATGATGAGCACCTGGGCCTGGCGCCGGGGCCGGGCCCGGAAGGCGCTGGCGGCGCGCTTGATTCATCCGGGGGCGTTCGCCGGTGCGCACGGCTGGCACGCCACGAGCGCCGAGGAAGCGGATGAAATCCGCCAGCTGGGTTTCAAGCAGCCGGTCTGTGTCGCTCCGAATGGCGTCTCGACACCCGATCCCACGGAAGTCGCGGCGGCGCGCGCCCACTGGCAGGCCGCGGTGCCGGCTACCACGACAATGCCCGTCGCCCTTTTCTACAGTCGCTTCCATTCCAAGAAGCGGATCATCGAGCTCATCGATCTCTGGGTGGCCAACGGACCGAAGGACTGGCTGCTCCTGCTGGTCGGCGTGCCGGAGGAATATTCGATCTCCCAACTCCGCTCCTACATCGTCCGCAGCGGCTCGGCCGGTAAAATCGAGATCTATGACGGTACCGATCGGCCTGCACCCTATGCGGTCGCGTCGCTCTTTCTCCTGCCTTCCCACTCGGAGAACTTCGGCCTCGTGATTGCCGAGGCCGGCGCGCACGGCGTCCCGGTCGTGGTCACGGATACGACCCCGTGGCGCGCCCTGGAACAGCAGGGTCTCGGCTGGTGCGTCCCCTGGGATGGCTACGCCGCCGCCCTGCGCGCTGCCCTCGCCGAGGGTGCCGACCAGCGGCGGCAACGCGGGGCCCGCGCCCGCGACTGGGTGCTGCGGGAATTCTCGTGGGCCCGGTCCGCCGCGGAACTCGCGAGCTTCTACGCCACGTTGAAAGGAGTCGCAACATGAGCGCCCGCTTCCGCCGCTCCAGCGGCTCGGACGAAATCAAGTATGCCCCGGGGGTCGCCGCCCGGGTGCCACCCTCCCATCGTCCGCTGCGCCCTCTCGAGTGGATCGCGCTGCTTCACGCCGGCATCTTTCTGGTCTGGATCACCTGGGCATTCGGCGGCGGGGCCGAGACGATGCGCCCCAAACTGGCGTGGTGGGGCACACTGGGCATCCTGATCACGTTGACCGCGCTCCAGGATCGCGACGCCTGGCGCGACGGCTGGATGCGGCCGCTGATCTGGCTTTGGCCGTTCGCGGCCTTCAACGCCATCGTGCTCATCGGGTGCTTCAATCCCAGTTTTCGTGAGGCCACGCTCGACGGCGACACGCTCCTCATTGCCCAGCAGTCCATCTCATGGCTGCCCAGCTCGGCACGACCGAATCTCGCGCTCAGCGGCCTGTGGATGTTCAACGCCCTCTGGTTGCCCGCGTTCAACCTCGCGCTGCTGGTCCGCCAGCGCCGGGCGTTGCGGGGACTCTTGCTGGTGGCGGTGATCAACGCCCTCGCCTTGTCGGTGTTCGGCACCGCCCAGAAGTTGCTCCAGGCGCCAGGAATCTACTTTGGGCAGGTGGCGAGCCCGCAGAAATATTTCTTCGCGTCTTTCATCTACCACAACCACTGGGGCGCGTTCACGCTCCTGATGATGGCCGCCGGGCTCGGGCTGGTCTGGCACTACGCCCGGCGTCATGAGGCGCGGAACTTCTTTCACTCGGTCGCGTTCGCCGGGCTGGTGGTCCTTCTCTTTCTCGCCGTGACGCTCCCGCTCAGCGGCTCGCGCTCCGCCACCCTGCTGGGCGCGGCACTGCTCGGGGGAGCCTTCCTGCACTGGATGATCCGCTTTGCCCGCACCCGGCGCCGGCACCGCGAGTCGGTCCTGCTGCCGTTCGCGGGCGCGTTCGTCGCTCTCGTCGTCGCCCTAGCCGGCATCTGGTTCGTGGCCCGCGACACCATTGCCAAACGCGCCTCGCTGACCCGCGAGCAGGTCGCCGACATGGCGCTCCGGGGCGGCATCGGGAGCCGGTCGGCGCTTTACCACGACACCTGGCGGATGGCGGCGGTTCGCCCGTGGATGGGATGGGGCATGCAGTCCTACCCGCATGTGTTCACCCTGTACAACAGCCAGCGCTCAGTGGACCAGCTGCCGGCCTTTTATCGGGATGCGCACAGCGACTGGCTCCAGTCCTTCGCCGAGCACGGATTCATCGGGTCAGCCCTGCTCGGGCTCTGCGCCCTCGTCCCGCTGCTGCGGCTGCGGCGGCGGCACTTCGGCAGTCCCCTGCCCGCCTACCTGCTCGCCGGCTGCGGCTTGCTACTCGTCTACGCGTGGGTGGAATTTCCCTTCGGAAATCTCGCCGTGGTCCTCACGTGGTGGATCACCTTCTTTGGTGCCGTGCAGTACGCCCGGCTACAGGATCGGGAGGCGCCCACGCCGGCCAAGTCCGACCCGTCGCTCAGCGGCGCGCTGCCGTCCGTCACACCGTGAGCGAACCCGCTGCGACCCCGACCGCGAACTCGCAGGGCTACTCCGTCGTGATCCTGACCTTGAACGAGGAACGCGACCTGCCCCGCTGCCTCGCCTCCCTGGCCGGCTGCAACGACATCGTGGTCCTCGATTCCGGCTCGACCGATCGGACGGCCGACGTGGCGCGGGACGCCGGCGCGCGGGTCCTCTTGCGCCGGTTCGATAATTTCGCGGGACAGCGCAATCACGCGCAGCGGGAAATTTCATTTCGTCACCCGTGGGTTTTTCATCTCGATGCCGATGAACAAATGACTCCCGCCCTCGACGCGGAATGCCGTGCCGCCAGCGCTCGGACGGACGTCGATGGCTTCTTCGTCGCTCCGCGCATGATGTGGGAGGGCTCGTGGATCCGTCGCAGCACGGATTTTCCCGCGTGGCAGGCGCGCTTCGTCCGGGCCCCGGAGTTCGAATTCGTCGAGGTGGGCCACGGCCAGCGCGAAGCCCCGCCCATGCGGATGGATCGTCTTCACGCGAGCTATCTCCACGATCTCTCATCCGGCGGCGACCAGGAGTGGCTTGAGCGCCATCGCCGCTATGCGCGGGCCGAGGCCCGGCATCTCATCGAACACGGCATGGCCCTGGACTGGCCCGAACTCTTTTCCTCCGACCGCCTGCGCCGCCGCCGGGCCCTGAAGCGCCTGAGTTACCGTCTGCCCGGCCGGCCGTTCCTGCGCTTCGTCTATCAGTACTTTCTCCGGGGCGGCTTCCTCGATGGCCGGGCCGGCCTGCACTACTGCCAGCTGTTGTCCCGCTACGAAGCCTTCACCCGCACTGAGCTGAAAGCCCTGCGCGCGGCCGCAGCCTGATCATGCGGCTGATTTTCATCAATCGGTTCTACTGGCCGGAAACGCCGGCCACCGGACAGCTGCTCACCGATCTGGCCGAACGACTGGCGGCCGCGGGCGCGGAGGTGGCCGTGATCACCAGCCACTCGGGAGCGACGAATCTGCCCGGCCGCGAGCGGCGAAACGGTGTCGACCTCCATCGTATCCGCGGGACGCGCTGGTCGTCGGCCAGACTCGTCGGGAAGGCGGTGGACTTCGCCACGTTCTCCCTCGGCGCGCTGGCGCGGCTCCACCGGCTCGCCACCCGCGATGCCATCGTGATCGCGCTCACTGATCCGCCGCTGCTCGGCATCGGCGCCAGTTGGATCGCGCGCTGGCGCGGGGCCCGGACGATCCATTGGATCCAGGACATCTACCCGGAACTCGCGATTGCCCTGGCGGGGCAGGGCTGGCTCCGCGCTCTGCGGCCACTGCGGAACCGCGCCTGGCGTCAGGCGGACGCCTGCGTCACGCTGGGCGAAGACATGACGACGCTCCTGGCCGACGCCGGCGTCGATCCGGCGCGGCGCGCCGTCATTCCGAACTGGGCGCCGACGGGAGTGACACCGCCGCCGGCGGCGGAGAGCGAGAAACTACGGGCGGCCTGGGGCCTGGAGGGAAAATTCATCGTCGCCTACTCCGGCAACCTCGGTCGGGTCCATGATCTCGCGCCCGTGCTCGCCGCCGCAGAGGCCCTGCGCGACGAACCGGAGATGGCCTTCCTCTTTGTAGGCGGCGGCCCGCAACGCGCGGCCCTTGAGGCGGAGGCGCGGCGCCGCCAATTGGGCAACGTGAGTTTCCGGGAGGCTCAGCCCCGCGACCAACTCGCCGCGTCGCTCGCCGCGGCGGAGGTCCACCTCGTGACCCTGCGGCCCGGCTGCGAGCGCCTCGTATTTCCGAGCAAGCTGTACGGTATCGCAGCCGTGGGCCGCCCCGTCGTCTTCATTGGCCCGCCCGGTTGCGAACTCGCCCGGCTGGTGGCGCAGCAGGATCTCGGTGCCGCGGTCGACCGGGATGACGTGCCGCAAATCGTGGCCGTCCTCCGGGCCCTGCAACGCAATCCGGCGCAGCGCGCGCGGCACCGCGAGGCCGCCCTTCGTTTCGCGACCGACCATGACGTGAGTTCGGCGGTCCGGCGCTGGCGCACGCTCCTCGACGGGTTGCACGCTTGCGGCACTCCCCGCGCCGCGGTTAAGACGCTGTCTGCCTGATGACAAACTCGCGCCCCATCGCCGTTTTTTTGCTCGTCCTTGACCTGACAGCCACGGCCCTGGTGTTCATTCTCGTCAGCCACCTGCGCGGGGTGGGCAGCGGCGACTCTACGCTGGCGGCACCGATGGCCGCGTTGATTTTCGCCATCTATCTCATCCAAGGCTACAAGGCCCAGACCGACCTCCTGAGTGTGGATTACGCCAGCCAGCACAGCATCGCGGTGTTGGGCGCGATGGTCGCGACCTTGCTGCTAACCTTCGTCGTGGCGCCGTCCGGCTACGAGTTGTTCCTGCCCCAATCGAGCCGCCTCGTCATTGTTTTGAGCTTTGTCCTGCTGATTCCCCTCACGATCAGCTACCGGCGAGTGATCTATCTTCGGGTCACTGCCTCCCAGGAGGCGCGCAGCCTGGTGTTCCTCGGCGACCACGACAGCTGCGGGCAATTCCGGCAGGAGTGCGCCCGGATGCACATGCGCCAGCAGGTCATCTTCACGACCTCGAAGGCTGAATCAGCGGCGCCCTTCGCCATTCCCGGCACGGTCCAGCGTCGTACTTTCGAGCCGGTGCTCGGCGAGATCGAGTCCGGCACCCTGGGCGTGGAGGCGATCGTGCTCCGGGAAACGGCCCGCGAACTTCCCTCGGACATTTCGCGCCGCCTCGTCCAACTCTACTTCTCCGGCGTTCCGACCTACACCCTCGAGTTATTCCATCAGGTCTATTGGCAGAAGATTCCCGTCTATCGCATCAACCAAACGTGGCTGTTCCAGGAAGGTTTTGAGATCGCCCGCGAGCCGGTCTTCGAGCGGCTGAAGCGACTAGCGGACATCGGGCTCGCCGCCTTCGGTCTGGTCCTGGCTGCCCCATTGGTCCTGGCCGGCGCCCTGGCCATTTGGTTCGATGATCGCGGACCGATCTTTTTTTCCCAAACCCGCATCGGTCGCAGTCACCAGCCGTTCCGCCTGCTGAAATTACGCACGATGCGGGCGGGGGCTGACACCAAAGGTGATCTCTACACCCAACCCGGCGATTCCCGTATCACCCGCGTGGGAAATTTTCTCCGGACCAGCCGGCTCGACGAACTTCCCCAGCTCTGGAACGTCCTCCGCGGCGACATGAGCCTGATCGGTCCCCGCGCCGAATGGGACCGCCTGGTGGAGACCTATGAGAGGGACATCCCCTGCTACCACTTTCGTCACCTGGTGAAGCCCGGCATCACCGGCTGGGCCCAGGTCAACTATCCCTACGGCGCCAATCTCGACGACGCGGTGCGCAAGCTGGAGTACGACCTTTATTACATCCGGCACTTCTCCTTCCTCCTCGATGCGACCATCGTCTTGAAGACGATCCACATCATGCTGTTCGGCAAGGGACGGTAAGGTTCTGAGTTTTCATTCGGAGTTCTGAGTTTGGAGTTTCCTGTTCTGAATTTTTGCGTCCGTCTGCCTGCTTCGACATGAATCGCCCATGACTGCCCAACGCCGAACTAGCACCGCGAAACCCGGAACCAGCTACGACTTCGTGGCGATTGGCGGAGGAAGCGCGGGGTTTAATGCCGCGCGCGTCGCCGTTTCCCTTGGACTCAAGACGGCCGTCATCGATGGGGCCCGGGAACTCGGTGGGCTGTGCATTCTCCGCGGCTGCATGCCATCCAAGACGCTCCTCTACATGGCCGAGGTCCTCCACCTCGCGCAAAAGGGAAGGATCTTCGGACTCAAGATTCCCACGGCCCGCGCGGACATGAAGGCGATCCACGCGCGCAAGAAAAAGATCATCGCCGAGTTCGCAGACTACCGCGTACGGGCCCTCGAGTCTGGTCGGTTCGATCTGATTCACTCCGACGCCGAATTTGTCGATGCGCACACGGTGCGGCTTGCGAACGGCCGGCTCGTGCGGTCCCGTCATTTCCTCATCGGCACCGGCTCGAAAGTCAGCGTCCCGCCAATCCCCGGCCTCGCGGAATCACGGTGCTGGACGAGCGACGAAGTGCTCGACCTCGATTTCGTCCCGCCGAGCGTGATCGTCCTCGGCGGCGGCATCGTCGCGTGCGAGCTCGCCCAGTTTCTCAACCGGATTGGCAGCCGCGTGGTCCTCGTTCAGCGCAGCCCCAACATTCTGCGCGATCACTCGCCGGCGGCCTCGAGGGTGATCCAACAGGCTTTCGTCGACGAAGGCATCGAACTCTTCACCGGCACCGAGCTCCAGGCGGTCACCCGCGACCGCCGTGGTTTCGGCGTCACCTTTGCCCATGATGGTAAAGTCATCCGCCGCCGTGCGGCCCACCTCTTCAACGCGCTGGGGCGCGAGCCCAACACCGCCGGCCTCGGTCTCGCGGCGGCCGGTGTCCACCTCCGGCCCGGCGGCCGAATCGTCACGAATCGCTGGCAGCAGACCACCGTGCCGCACATCTATGCCGCCGGCGACTGCGCGGGGCCGGCGGACATCGTCCACATCGCAATCCAGCAGGGTGAACTTGCGGCGCGGCACGCCGCGGGCGTCGCGAAGCTCAAGCCCGTCGATTACTCGCTGCTCCTGAATGTCGTCTTCACGGATCCCCAACTCGCCACCATCGGCCGGCTCGAGGCCGAACTCGATCGCGAGGGCGTCACCTACCTGAGCGCGAGCTATCCCTTCAACGATCACGGCAAGTCGATCCTGATGGACGCGAACTACGGCTACGTGAAAGTCATCGCCGAGCCGAAGCGGGGCCGGATCCTCGGCGCCGAGATCGTCGGTCGCGACGCCGGCGAACTCATCCACGCGTTTAGCGGTCCCCTCGCGATGAAGGCCACCGTCTTCGATCTCCTGCGTGCACCCTGGTATCACCCGACGCTGGCCGAGATCATCACGTATCCACTCGAGGAGATCGCGGAAAAGATTGCGGCCTCGTAACGGAGGCCACGATGGCTGCGGCGTGGCACGGGTCGCCCGACCCGTGAAATGGTTTCGAGTCTGCCCTTCATGGGTCGGGAGACCCATGCCACGACTGGAAACAGCCTCAGCCAGCGATGGCCAGCAGGTCCGGCAGTGTGACACGGCGCTCATAGAGCGCCTTGCCGACGATCACCCCATCCAGATTGGCGTAACGACGCGCGAGCTCCGCCAGCTTGATCACATCTTCGCGCCGGCTGACACCCCCACTCGCGATGATCCGCAAACCCGGCACCGCGAGCATCGCCTCCTGCGCGGGGAAATTCGGACCGGTCAGCATTCCGTCCGTCCCGATGTCGGTGTGGATCACCGTCTTCACGCCCAGGGCCGCCATCCTCTGCGCGAGGCCCAACGCGCTCGCGTTCGTGGTATCCACCCAACCTTTTACCGCGACCTTGCCATCCTTGGCGTCGATGCCGACCGCGATCCGATCGCCATACGCCGCCACCAACTCGGCCACAAACGCCTCGCTTTCCGCCGCCCGGGTCCCAATCACCACGCGGGCCACACCGGAGTCCAGGGCCCGATCGACGGCGTCCCGGGTGCGGAGGCCGCCGCCCAGTTCGACCTGCAGGCCAACCGCCGTGATGGCCTTCACGGTCGCGAGATTCTTCGGTTCGCCGGCAAAGGCCCCATCAAGATCGACGACGTGCACCCAGACGCTGCCTGCGGTCCGGAACTCCGCAGCGACCTCCGCCGGATTCTCGGCGTAGATGGTTTCCTGATCGGCACGTCCCTGGAGGAGCCGCACACAGCGGCCGCCCCGGATGTCGATGGCGGGATAAATGATCATACAGGCGCCGAGCGAAGCGACGATGCACGGGAAACACACGCCAAGAATTTGGCTCGGATTCGGGACGAATGACGGCTGGATCCGAATCACCGACCACGCAAGCGGCTCCCCCTCGCGATGGCATGGCGCCCCTTCCCGCCCGGCGCATCGCCGTTCCCGCCAGGCCCTAAAAACGCTTTGCTCCCGCGCCGCGCCGCGCGAAGCTCATGCTCATGTCGAGCTACCAAGTCCCCCCGTTCCTCGCCGAGTTGCTGCGCGCCCGTTCGCCGTCGGGCTACGAGGGAGAGGCTCAGGCGGTCTTCGACAAGCACGTCAAGCCCGCGGCCGACGCCTACACTCCCGACGCCTTGGGCAACCGCATCGCCACGTTGAATCCCAAGGGCGACCCCGTGCTCATGCTGGCCGGCCACATGGACGAACTCGGGCTCATCATCACCTACGTCAACAAGGACGGTTACCTTTACTTCGACACGATCGGTGGGCACGACCTCAGCGTCATCTCCGGTCGCCGGGTCGACATCCAGACCGCCGACGGCATCGTCAAGGGTGTCACCGGCAAGCGCGCCATTCACCTCATGGATGACGAGGATCGAAAGAAAGTGCCGAAGAAGCACGAGATCTGGATCGATATCGGTGCCCGCTCCAAGAAGGAGGCGCTCGACCGTGTCGCCATCGGCGATGTCGCGACCTACGATCACCAACTGGAGATGATCCATGGCAGCATCGGCGCCGCGCGGGCCTTCGACAACAAGGTGGGCGCCTACATCGTGGGCGAGACGCTGATCCGGCTGTCCC
>CAINHV010000266.1 GCA_903848965.1 uncultured Opitutia bacterium
AGCCCGAACAGAAGAGGGGTCACAAAGCGTCATGCCGCGGGGGGAAGCAAGCGCTTTTTCGGCGGCCGGGACGGCCGCCAAGATTTTGGGTTTTGGATTCTCGATTTTGGATTTTTCCGAGCACGGTGGATGGGAGCCTTGGACGGCGACATTTGGGGTCCTCGAAGCCGGCTTGGGGGCCGCCGTGAGATTTTAGGTTTTGGCGGCCGATGTCGCTTCGCTCGGTAACTCGATTTTGGATTGGGGCACGCTTCGCTCCTCCGGCCCCCGGACCGAATCCTCGAACAGCAAAATGAGCACCAGGGCGAACGAGCCCGGCTACGACTCCGGGATCTACCCGTTCCCGGCCACCAGCCGGGCCAGCTCATCGGCGATCACCCGGTCGCTCCGGCAGCGAGGCATCTTGTTCTGGCCGCCCCATTTTCCGCGGCTCCGCAGCCAGCGCTCAAACGTTCCGGCGGGCACGCACTGCACGACCGGGGCGTCCAGACCGCGGCCGATCCGCTTACCCTGGTAGTCCGCGTTGCGTCCCTGCAGTTCGCCGTCGAGTCGATCGGCCAGTTGCGCCAGCTCCGCGGGACGGGGGGCGGTGGCAAATTCGATCCACCATTCGTGCCGGGCCCGCTGGGTGGAGTCCTGTGGCGGGACGAAACGCGGGGCCACATGAAAATTCGCCACGGTCCAGCCAAGCTCCGCACACGCTGCGGCGAGCGCGTCGGTCAGCTCCTTTTCGATCACGTGCTCGCCAAACGCACTGAGCTGAAGCCGGGTGCGCCCGACGTACGTGAGGCGCGGCGGGGCGACGGAAACGAATCTCACGACGTCGCCAATCAGGTAGCGGGTGAGCCCCGCCGGAGTCGTCATCAGGAGTGCGTAGTCGGTGCCGGTCTTGACCCCGGCCAGCGGAACGACGGCGTCCGCCAGTTGCTCCAGCCGGCCTTCATCGAACTGCGCCATCGGCAGGAACTCGTAGAAAATCCCCGCCCCAGTCATGAGCCGCAACCCGGCCTCCGGCTCGTCATCCTGGGCGGCGATGAATCCCTCGGAGGCCGGATAGACCTCGTGGAAGTTCACGGACGGTCCCACCGCCGCGCGCAGTTGGGCTGCAAAGGGGCCGACTGGGACGCCGCCGTGGACGAGACATTCGAGCCGCGGCCAGACTTCACTGAGTGGGGAGCATCCCGTCTGCGTCCGCATTTCCTCCGCGAGCAGCAGCAGCCAACTGGGGATTCCGGCCAGCAGCGTGATGTTGTGCGAGGCGGTCCGGGCCGCCATCGCCCGCAACTTCGCCGTCCAATCCTCCATCTGCGCGATGCCGCGGCCCGGTTCGTAGAGATGCCGCTCCACCCAGCGCGGGAGGTGCGCCGCTGTGATGCCACTGAGATCGCCGCTCCACGCCTCGAACGGCCGCGCCTCGACGATCGGCGCGAGGGTCGTCGCCCCACCGAGAAACAGGTGCCGGCCGAGAAAAACCGTCGATCGGCCCACGCGCCGCGAGTAGTAGCAGAGTGAGTCAAGTCCGGCCTGGCGAAAGTGCGCGAGCATGGCCGGGGTAATCGGCAGGTGCTTCGTCCGTCCCGCCGTCGTGCCCGAGGAAACCGCAAAATACGCACAACGGCCGGGCCAGAGCACATCGGCTTCGCCGCGCATCATCCGCTCGATCCACAACGCGAAATCCTCGTAGGTGCGCGGGGCGACGCGGCGGCAAAATTCAGCGTAGCGCAGCCCGCGCTCCAGGCCGACGAGCCGGCCGAAATCCGTCGCGGCCTGCTGGACGACAAGATCCTGCCATATCCTCCCCTGCTCCCGCAGCGCACGTTGCGGTTCATCAAGGCGCCGGCCAATCCGGGCCGTCCGCATTCCAACGCCGAACGCGACGCCCCGTTGCAGCCACGAATTTGCCGTCGCTGTCGCCTGCTCCTTCATGCCGCCAGCGCGAGCCCGCGGCGCCGGATATCCTGATAGAACGCCAGCAACGGCGGCAGGAAATCATAGACGTGGAAAATGAGCGAGGCGTGCTGCACCGGCGATTTGCCCCAGCGGGATCTCACGCGTCGCACCTCGCCGTGGGAAAAGTAGGCCCGGTGCGCTCGCTCGAACGCCAGCAGCGAGGGCGCCCGTTCGTCCAGCACGGCGTCCTCGCATTCGGCGAAAAGCACCAGCGTCGGCGCCGGGGACAGCGGCAGGAATTGGGGAGAAAAATACTCCGTCGGGGCTGACATTTCCGCCAGCGCCCGCACCCGCTGCCGCGCGCCGGCTGGCGTGAGGCCCCGAATCGTTTCCATCACGGCCGATTTGAGCCGGCGCGACTCGGCCGCCGTCATCAGGGTGCTCAGCGCGTGCTTGTTCTGCGTCCCCGCCTCGAACAAGCGGAGAAAAACCGTCCGGGAACGCTCGACGGCGGAGGCGGCAACCTCACCTTCCTCACCCAGCAGCGGCTTCAAGGCCCGGCCGATCAGCGTGGAGGGTTTCGTCGCCCCCGGCGGAACGAGATCGGCCACGCAGGTCACAGGACTGATCAACACCACGCCGGCCAGAATCGGTTCGACCCCACGACTCCTCGCCCGGCGCAACCACTCCAGAACCAAACCGGCGCCGAAACTCACCCCGAACAGGACGGGGGCCTGCCCCGCGCCGAGGAGTTCAGCCACGAGGTCAGTCAGTTGCGCGCAAATCAGATCGAGGGAGAATCCTTCCGGGGCGTAATTGATGTAGTAGAGGTCCCCGGACTTCAGCAGCGAGCGGCGCAGCAGGAACACCTGTTCGGTCGAGTCCGGCACCAGGCCACCAAGGACGATCGTCGGGATTTTTCCCGAGCCCGGCTCGCGCAGAATCTGCGCGCGGCCGATCGTGGCCCGGGGACTCGTTTCGAACAAGGCTGCCTGGGCCGCCGCCACGTGGGGCCGATGCGCGGAAATTTGAGCCGGACGAAACCGCTCCTCTGTTGTCCGAACCAGGGTGTGAAAGGGCCGCAAAGGGGCAGTCCCCAGCGAAGAGATGAAAGAAAACGTGGGGGAAAGATTCAGCCGTGGCATGTGCGGCCGAATCCAACGCCCACGGATTGCACGACAATCAGG
>CAINHV010000267.1 GCA_903848965.1 uncultured Opitutia bacterium
CAGAGGTGCTCGCCATCGCGTGGAACGGCCGCTCCGTCGCCGACCTGCTCGCGACGAGTGTCTCCGATGCGCTCGTACAGTTTGCCGATTATCCCGTCATCCACGGCCGCCTCGCCGGCCTCGATGCCGTCGGGTTGGGCTACCTCACGCTCGGCCAGCCGCTCAACACTCTGAGCGGCGGAGAGTCCCAGCGATTAAAACTGGTTTCCTACCTCGGTGTGGTCGGCGAGAGCGGCACCGGGTTTGGAGTTCGGAGTTCGGAGTTGTCCGGCCCCGATTCGGCCCCCGCACAAACAGGCCACCGCACTACCAGCTCCAAACTCGAAACTCCAAACTCCGAACGCCCTCCCGGCGCCCTCCTCCTCCTCGACGAACCCACCACCGGCCTTCATCGCCACGACGTGAAGCGGCTGCTCTCCGTCCTTCAGGCCCTTGTCGACCGCGGACACAGCGTGGTCGTCATCGAGCACAATCTCGATGTCCTCAAGTCCTCTGACTGGTTAATCGAGGTCGGTCCGGGAGCCGGCTCCGGCGGAGGCCGGATCGTGGCGGAGGGTCCGCCCGAAATCGTGGCCGCCGCGGAAACTGAAACCTCGCCCTTTCTCCGCGCGGCATTGCGCGGGGAGAGTGCGAAGTGGGGAGGAAGGAGTTTGGAGTTGATGGCGGCCGAGTCGGCCGGGACCTACGGTTCCAAAGGTAAAGAGCCCAACGTCACGCGGCCACCGGCAGTGTCGACCGAGCTGACGATCGAGGGCGCGCGGGAAAACAATCTCAAGAATCTCACCCTCTCGATTCCGCACCGGCAGCTGACCGTTGTCACCGGCGTGTCCGGTTCAGGCAAGTCGACGTTGGCCTTCGATATCGTGTTTGCCGAGGGCCAGCGGCGTTTCATGGAGTCGATGTCGCCCTACGCGCGCCAATTCGTGGAACAGCTCGCGCGACCCGCGGTGGATCGGCTCACCGGGATCCCGCCCACCGTCGCGATCGAGCAGCGCGTCACCCGCGGTTCCCGCAAGTCCACCGTCGCCACGATCACCGAGGTCGCACAGTACCTCCGGCTGCTCTACGCCCGGCTCGGGATTCAACATCACCCTGACACCGACCGTCCGGTTCGGCCGCTCTCGCCGGGGGCGTTGAAGAATCTTCTCACCCGCGTCGTCACCACGCCAGCCGCACGCCGCGCCCGGCATCTCTATCTCTGCGCGCCGCTCATCCGCGGACGGAAGGGCCACCACCAGCCGATCGCGACCTGGATTGGGCAGCAGGGCTTCGCCCTCCTGCGAGCGGACGGCCAGCTCGTGCCCGTCGATGCCTTCCAGCGACTCGATCGCTACAAGGAGCACGACATCGAGGTCGTCGTCGCCGATCTGAAGTCAGCGACAAGTTTGACGACCAGGCCCAAAGCCGGAAAAGGCGCCGCGTCCGCCGCGGCCAAGCCCAAAACTGAAGCCGCACCCACCCCCAACGCCGCCCTCGACCGCGCGCTGCAACTGGGGAAAGGCGCCTGCTTCCTCGTCACCGAACGCGGCGACGTCCTGTCCTGGTTCTCGACCACGCGCACCGACATCGAGACCGGTGAGTCCTTCCCCGAGCTCGATCCCAAGAATTTCTCGTTCAACTCGCCGCGCGGCTGGTGTCCCACCTGTCGCGGCCACGGCCGGGTTTTCCCCTGGATGCTGGAGCCCGAGGACGACGACGACGATCCGCTCGCGCGGCTCCGCGCGTTCGGCGTCGACTCGGCGGAAGATGTCGCCGACGCCGGCACCCCGTGTCCCGAGTGCCATGGCGCCCGGATCAACCGGGTCGGACGCGCCGTCAAACTTCACTTCCGCCAGCAGGCGCCGCTCTCCCTCCCGGCTCTGCTCCGCGCCACGCCCTCGGAGCTGCTCGCTCACCTGCGCCAGCTCGAACTCGATGCCCGCGGCCGCCTGATTGTGCAGGACATCGTGCCGCAGATCGCGGAGCGGCTCCGCTTCCTCGATCACGTGGGGCTCGGCTACCTGTCCCTCGATCGGCCGACGGACACGCTCTCCGGCGGCGAGGCCCAGCGCATCCGGCTGGCCGCCCAGCTTGGATCCAATCTCTCCGGCGTCCTGTATGTGCTCGACGAGCCGAGCATCGGACTGCACGCCCGCGACAACGATCGCCTGATCGAGACGCTCGAAGCGCTCCGCGCGAAGGGCAACACGCTCCTCGTGGTCGAGCACGACGAGGAACTCATGGCCCGCGCCGATCGCATTATCGATCTCGGACCGGCCGCCGGGGTGCATGGCGGCGAACTGCTCGCCAACGGAACTCCCGCCGAAATTCGGGCGAGCGAGCGTTCGCTGACCGGACTCTTTCTCGCCCGCGGCATCGCGCATCCGCTGCAAGGCCAGTACCGGCCCGTGCTGGCGAAAGCTCCCACGGGTTCGCGGCCCAAGACTGTCCGGCCAAAATCCAAGGCTCCGGCCGGCACCGCGCCATTCCACCGCGACTGGCTCGAACTCCACGAGGCGCGTTTCCGCAATCTAAAGGGCTTCGACCTCCGTCTGCCACTCGGCCGACTCATCATGGTCGCCGGCCCAAGCGGCGCCGGCAAATCGACGCTCTTCCGCGATTTGCTTCACCCCGCGATTTCGCACGCCATCACCGCCCGCAAGCCGAAGCTCTCCGGCCGCGATTTCGTGAAGACCACCGGCTTCGACTCCGCGGATTCTCAACTCTCAACGCTCAGTCCTCAACCCGGCCACCACCCCTTCGCCGAGCTCCGCGGCGCGAACGGCTTCAAGCGCGTCGTCGAGGTGGATCAGTCCCCGATCGGCAAGACGCCGCGCTCCACGCCCGCCACCTATCTCGGGATCTTCGATCTTATCCGGCAATTTTTCGCGTCGCTGCCGGAATCGAAGATCCGCGGCTACACCGCCTCCCGCTTTTCCTTCAACACCGCCGGTGGCCGGTGCCCGACCTGCGAGGGCGCCGGCCGGATCAAGCTCGAGATGGCGTTCATGCCCGACACGTATCTGCCCTGCGATGACTGCCGGGGCTCGCGCTACAGTCCCGAACTCGCCGACCTCACCTGGAAGGGCCGCAGCATCGGCGATGTCCTCCGGCTCACCTTCGAGGAGGCGGCGGAATTCTTCAGCTTTCACTCGCAGCTCGCGCAGGTGACGAAGCTCATGGTCGATTGCGGCCTCGGCTACCTGACACTCGGCCAGAGCTCTCCCACCCTCTCCGGCGGCGAAGCGCAGCGCTTGAAACTCGTCACCGAACTGGCCACCGGGCTCGCCACCTACCGGGAGCGCAGCCGCGGCGAACTGCCACGCAACTTCTATCTCCTCGAGGAGCCGACCATTGGCCTGCACCTTAGTGACTGCGAGAAGCTGATCCGCGTCCTCCATTCGCTCGTCGATCAGGGCCATACCGTCGTCGTGATCGAGCATCACCTCGATCTCCTCGCCGAAGCGGACTACATCGTGGAACTCGGCCCGGTCGGCGGGCCCGCCGGCGGCGAGTTGCTGTATCAAGGCGAACTCGCAGGCCTCCTCAAAGTCGGGCGCAGCCCCACCGCGCCCTACCTGCGGAGCAAGTTGAAGCGGTAGTACCGGACGCCTGCGGTCGCCTTCGCAATTTCCGCTGCTGGTGCCGGCTTGAGCACGGCACGCCGAGAACCGGGCCAGTTCGATGCTGCGGGTGAGCAGCCCGGGATTCATGTACCCCGCGGGCAGGATCCGGTGCGGGTGAGGAAAACCTTCGCTGGCGTGAATCAGGAAGTGCCGGCCGTCCTCGCCGGGCATCAGGCGAACGCAGACCACGACGCGATCGTCGCGGGTGGCCATCATCAGCTCGGCCTCCGCCGCGGAGGAGGCGGGTTCGATCTCGAATTCGCGCTCCCGGGTGGGCGCAGCGCCTGGAGTAACGCCGCTTCGTCATCCACCAGCAGTACCGCCGGGCGTGGCCGACCCGTCTGTCGTTCGATCGGATTACGACGCGGCGGCCAGGCTCGCGTTGCAGGCCTTCGCGGCGTCCTGCACCACCTTGATCAATTCCTGCATGGCCACCGGCTTCAGGAGATAGCGAAAGAGGGCCGCCTCATTTACGCTGCGGAGCAGCATCTCGGGCTTCATGTAGCCGGTGACAAGAATCCGCTGCATGTGCGGAAATTCCTCCCGCGCCCGCACGAGAAAATTCATCCCGTTGCCGCCCGGCATCAGGTGATCCGCCACCACCACCTTGAAAGTCTTCTTCTGGAGAATGAAGTCGGCCTCGCGCGCATTCGACGCGGTGGTAATGTCGAAATGAGGCGAGAGGGCCGCCACAAATACATCCAGCAGCGCTTGTTCGTCGTCCACCAGCAACACCGGGTCCTTCTTCGGCGCAGTCGCGACCGCCGCCGCTCCTGCTTTCGATTCGGTCGGATTCATCGCGAGAACTGTGTTTTTCGTCCCGGGCGTTGGCAAACTGATTCCCGCCCGGCGCCGCTCCCTCCGTCAAATTACCGGAAGAGATTAGGTTGCCTCGCCGGTCCGTACCGCGTTTGCCTAAACGCACCTTGCGAATGGAAAATCCTGACCTGCTGGCCAACGCGATTCGCAGTGGTTCCCTAGCCGCTCTGCCTCCGTCGGAACTGGCGCCGGAACGCCTCACGGTCCGGAACGCTTCCGGCAACACCCCCCTTCACCTCGCCGCCAAACACGGCCGGCTTCGCGACCTCCCGGCCTCGGTGTTGACCGCAGAAAACCTCACCATTCGCAACGATGCCGGTTACACCCCCCTGCATCACGCGGCCATTGGCGGGCATCTCGACCAGATCTCGCCGGACCTGCTCACCGTCGAGGCACTTTCCTCGCGCAGCAACGCGGGCATCACCGTCTTCCACCTGGCCGCCGCCCATGGACATCTGCCGCAGATACCAGCCGCCTTCCTCACGGCCGACGCCGTCCTGCGCAAGACGGACGTGGGGAACACGCTGCTGCACGAAGCCGTCGAGAATGGCATGCTGGATCGACTCCCGCCGGGTTTTCTCACGGCCGAGAATGTCGCATTGAAAAATCTGGGCGGCGAAAGCGTCCTCCACGTCGCCGCCTTCAACGGTCACCTCGATCAGTTGCCCGCCGGCCTGTTGACCGCGGCTGCGCTCCGCGACTCGACCAGTTCGGGCGACACGGTCTTCCACGCCGCGGCCATTTCCGGCCACCTCGGCCAGATTCCGGCCCCGCTTCTCACCCACGACAATCTCGTCGTGGCGAGCAAGAGCGGCTTCACGGCGATCCACGCCGCCGCCGAGACGGGCCAGCTCGACAAGATTCCCGCGGCGCAACTCACCATCGAACTGCTCCTGACCCGCAACGACAATGGCGACACGCCGTTGCATGCCGCCGCGTACGAAGGTCACCTCGATCAGGTGCCGCGCGAATTGCTCAGCCTCGAGACCGTCGGCACCCGCAACTACGACGGCGTGAGCGTGGCCCGGACCGCCATGGAGCGCGGGTTCCACGAACAAATTCCCGACTCGGCCCGGCCCAAGACCATCAGCCCGTTTCGCCAGTTCCTGCATTACCTCGGAGGCTTTCGCGTCCCGTTTGCCGGTCGCGATCGCTGAACGCGCCGGGCCGCGAATCCTCGGTGGCCCGTAGCGCCGATCTCCGACCGGCGAAAACCGTGGTTCGAAACCATTCGCGCCCGTCGGAGACCGGCGCCACGGGAATGCCTCGTGATCCGGCGCACCCTCCGGGAAAGCGAACCGGTCTCCGGCGTCATGGGATTTTTGGCCTTCCCCTCGCGCCCGGCGCGCCCTTTGCTGCACCCTCGATATTTCAGGGCTCGTGGCTGAGCAATCGCCGCCGGTCCGTCGCCCCTTCCCTTTCCTCATGAACACCTCCATCACCTCCATCACCGGCCGAGAAATCATCGACTCCCGCGGCAACCCGACCGTCGAAGTCGACGTCCGCCTGGCCTGCGGCGCCCTCGGCCGCGCCGCCGTCCCCTCGGGCGCCTCGACCGGCGAACACGAGGCCATTGAACTTCGCGACGGCGACAAGGCCCGCTATCTCGGCAAGGGCACCCAGAAGGCCGTCGCCAACGTGAAGGCGAAGATCGCCCCGGCCCTCCTCGGCCACGACGCGTGCGATCAGGTCGGAATCGACGCGGCGATGATCAAGCTCGATGGCACGCCGACCAAGGCGAAGCTTGGCGCCAACGCCATCCTCGGCGTTTCGCTCGCCACCGCCCACGCGGCGGCCGCGGCACTCGGCCAGCCATTGTACAAGTATCTCGGCGGCCCAAATGCGAAGGTCCTCCCCGTTCCGATGATGAACATCATGAACGGCGGCGCGCACTCCGATGCCCCGATCGATTTCCAGGAATTCATGATCATGCCCACGGGCGCGAAGACCTTCTCCGAGGGCCTGCGCATGGGCTGCGAGGTGTTCCACTCGCTGAAGAAGGTCCTGAAGGAAAAGGGCCTCGCGACGGCCGTCGGCGACGAGGGCGGCTTCGCCCCGAAGCTCGAGAGCACCGAGGCTGCGCTCGACGTCATCGCCCTCGCGGTGAAGAATGCCGGCTACAAGCTCGGCA
>CAINHV010000268.1 GCA_903848965.1 uncultured Opitutia bacterium
ACCCTCCTGATGAACGAGACGCTCGCGATCATCGAGCATCTGCGCGGCGTTTATCGTGATCGCTTCGGCGACGAGAATCGCGTCGGTGGCAGCGGACGCCGCGACACACTCTGTTACGCCACGCAGGTAAATCAGGACGCGTTGAGCCGCGCCTTGGCCGAACCGCTCGATGCCGCGTTTGTCATCGGCGGCAAGAACTCGTCGAACAGCTACCAGCTCTTCCGACTTTGCGAGCAGCGCCTGGGGCAAAAGGCCTTCTTCATTCAATCCGAGGCGAGCATCCACTCGCCGGCGACAGTCGAACACCATCTCTACGGCGGCAGTGGCGGCGGCCGCGCCGAAAGCCGGCCGCTCTGGCCTGAAATGTTGGCGACCGGGCCAAACCATTTCCCGGCGCCGCGGCGCGTCCTGATCACCGGCGGAGCGAGTTGCCCGGATGGAATCATCCAGCAGGTCATCACCCGGATAAATTCGTTCTTTCCCGCTCCGGCGCTGCGCAGCGTCGACGAAGTGCTGCGGGAACTCGCCGCGGGCAGCCGCACCGACTGACGCCTCCCCGACAGTTACGTCGCCCGGCTCGGGGACCCGACACCCTTCGCCAGTTCGCGCCGGGTTTCAAAGACGAGCCAGGTCCAGAAGAACGCCCCGACGATCAGGGCTCCCGGGAGCGTCCAGAAGACCGCGCGCTGTAGATCGCCCCACCGATCCGCCATGTGGCCCACGATCTTCGGGGACCAGAGATCGCCGAAAAGGTGAATGACAAAGATCGATGCCGCCATGGCACTCGCGCGCATCGGTGGCGGGACCGCCTCGAGAATCAGGGTGTTGACCGGCCCGGTGGAGAGGAAGATCAGGAACATGGTCAGAACGAGGGCAATCCTGGCCGCCGTCGGGCTCGCGAGGGAGAAGGCCGCGAACGCCATCGGCGCCGCTGCCGCGGCGCTCAACGCGAGGACCCAGGCGTAACCCGTCCCAGTTCGCCTCTGCCATCGCGTCGCGGCGAATCCGCCGGCGAGAGTCGCGACCAGGCCGGATGCGGCCAGCGAAGCCCCGAAGAAAAATGACGCCGCATCGAGCTTCATCCGGTGAACTTCCACCAGGAAGGTCGGAGCCCAGATCTGGAATCCGCCCATCGCAAAGGTCTGCGCGGTGTAACCCGCCACCACCAGTACGTAGCGACGAAACGTCCAGAGTTCACGATAGACGCGCCAGCCCGGCCTTCCCGCCGAAACGGAGCTAATTCCGCCGTCGCTCTGACCGCGCTGCGGTTCCCGGAGGAGGAAGAGGACCGCGGCGAGCAACAGCCCCGGATAGCCGGCGCACAGGAAAGCCGCCCGCCAGCCATAGCGGGCCGCGATCCAGCCGCCCAACAGGTAGCCGATCGCCGAACCTACGGGGATGGCGAAATAGAAAATCGTGATCGCGTTATTGCGCCGCCGGGCCGGGAAAAGATCCGCAATCCAGCCCGGGCTAATCGTACCGAAACTTGCCTCGCCGAAGCCGACCAGGGCCCGAAAGCAGAGGAGCGTCAGATAGCCATTCGCGTGGCCGGAGAGCAGCGTCCCGAGGCTCCACACAAACACGCCAGCGGCCATTAGACCGCGCCGTGGCATCCGATCGCCCAGATACCCGAACAACGGGGACGTCAGGAAATATCCCAACATGAACGCCGTGCCAATCGTCCCGGCCTGTTCGTAGCTCAGATTCATCTCCGCCCGCAGCGGCGGCAGGACGGCACCCAAAATCGTCCGATCGAGGTAATCGAGCAGGTTAAGCCCGGTCAAAACCGCGAGGGACGCGACAGGCCACTGGGGCTTCTTCTCACTCACGCGGGGTGAAACAAGCGCGCCCCTCCCGGGTTGGAAAGCCGAAACGGGGCGTCGCCGCTCAGCGCCCGCGGCCACGAAACCGCATCCCGATCAGAACCGATACGACATGCCCGCGCGAAGTCCGCTCTGGTTCGCAAAATCGAGTTTGCTCGAATACTGCGCCGTCGCGTTGTTCAGCTGCTGCACGAATGAGCCGGCGGACTGAAACACCGCCCCGGCGAAAAATCCGGTCCGATCCGTCACGTTAAATTGCAGCGAGGCATCGGCAAAGTAGCCGGGCAGGAGCTTGTTCGCCACGTCAGTCGATGTATCCGAAATGTCGGTGCCCGTCTCGGGAGAGAGCGTCTGGGTCACGGTGTAGCTCGTACCGGAATAAATTAGCGCCGGCCCGGCACTCACGCTGATCTGCACCCGGGAAAAAACGGGGATCACAATCGTCGGCCCGAGTCGAAAAGTGAAAAACGCTCCCTTGAGTTTCCAGCGATTCCGCACGCTCGTTTCGTCCTCGATGGTCGTGGTGATGCGGGCGGCCGCTTCATTCGCGAGGAGGATGCTGGTGTCGGTCACCACCGTCTGCGGCACTCCATCGTCGGTCAAAAGCGGCTTCCCCGAGGCATCGAGCAACGTGACGTTCTTCGAACTCGGCGACGCGTAAGGCGGCGCCGGCGGCGATTGCCCGAAAAGGGAGTAATAATCGCTGTCCGTGGAAATGGCCGCCCGCACGTCGGAATTCAGGTCGGCGGAAATATCCGTCACCGAAACCCCGGCGACAATGTTCCAGCTGATCTTGGAACCGAAGAGTTTCCCCATGTCCCGCGAGGCCGAGATGTCCAGACCATTGGACGCCAGCGTTTCCAGTTGCCGAATGGTGCTGTCCGTCACCCGGGCGGAGTAGGCGTGATAGACAAGATAGCCGTTGTCGGTGAACTGACTTTTCTCGGCGTAGGCCCACGTGTTGGTGCGGCCGTCGGACGCCACGGGATCAAAAATCTGATTGCCGCTGGTCGGATCGGTCACCGGATTCCCGGCATTGTCCGTCCGCGGGGCGAACCGGGCATCGGGTTGAATCGTGCCGTCGTGGTAATGGCGGAGGAGGTTCGCGCCGGTCGCCGGACCAGGCTCGTCCAAAGTGGAAACGATCGTTCCACCGCCGAAGAAATTGCTTTTTGCCGAGCTGAGATGACGGACGCCAATGGTCAGGATGCTCTTGGCCTCGTAGACATACTCATCGAGATTGCTGAAATCGGGGATCTCGGTGGGCGGACGCTGCTGCCTTTCATCATCCTGGGCGCGGGCAAGACCGGGCACGAGCAACAGAAAGAGAGGAAGGAAGCGGAAGGATTTCATGCAGCGAATCGCCTGCTTCTGACGGCAGGACGAAGGGAATGTTGCAACAATGTTCAGGGAGGGGATCCTCCGGCGTCAACGAGAGAGTGTCCGGAGCAGGCCAGCGACCAAGGCATTGAACCCGGCCCCGTGCCGATTTCCGAGTCAGATCTTGGGCGTGCCCGAATTGACCGGCGACGAACTGTCCTCCGCCATCCCCTTGCGTACAAATTCGACCCCCGGACCGTCGGCCTTGACCTTGACTACTTTCTGGTTCGTTGAGTCCTCGCCGATGTAGTCCATCGTGGCCGAGGCCATAATGGGGAGATACTTCCGCAGATCCTTGCTCTCATCTTCCGCGCTCGCCTGGATGCTCCAGAGCTCCGCGGGAGGCCGACCCTCGCTCGCAATCTTGTTCTCCCGGGCGGTGATACGGAGGTACTTTTCGTAGATTGTCACCTGCTTCGGCACGTGGTCGTAGCCCACTAATTCGTTGCGCGGGGGTTCGTAGACCGCGACCGTCCGCATGGTCGTAACACCCTTGGCGTCGGTCACCGGCACCTGGTCGTAACGGACACCGCCGCCCACCTGCGCATAGACCGGCACGCTCACGCGCTCCATCTTGGTGCGGGGCGCCTCCATGCCGAAATCCAACTCGACGATCATGTCGGCTTTGTCTTCGCTGCCCGCCTCATACAACCCCTTGCCTGAGAGCGCGGTCTTCACGTAATCCGCCGCTTCTTTGTAGCGCAGGTTCTCTTCACCCATCGCCGGGTTCTTGCTCTTGATCCGATAGGACTGGGTATCCCTGGCTGCCGCGGACGACTCCGGCTTCGTAATGGCGTCGACCTTCACTCTGTAGGTCGAAGTCGAACACGCAGGGTTCAAGTTCACCAAGACCAGAACGGAAATCATCGCCCACATCCGGTGTGAAACGTGCCGCATCATGAAAGGAAGGTGCGAATATTCCGGGGTAAACGAAAGCAAGAATCCGAAGGACTCAGCGGCCCCCGAATTCCGTTACGGGTTCTTGGCCTTGGCGAGTTCCTCACTGGGATTCTTCGCCGACAGGTCCTCGCCCTTGAGCCGGGCCAACTCTTCCTCAAGCCGCGCAATCTCGGCCTCGGTCGCCAGCGTCTTGTCGTGCGCCTCATCGAGGTTCTTTTTCCGCATGAGGGCCGCCGTGCGTTCGCCCTGCAGACGCTTCAAGTGCTCCTGCGACACTTCGAATTTCTTCTGGGCATCGCTTAACTCGAGGTCGGAGATGCGAAAGCCCTCCGCAATCGCGAGCTCTTCGTCCATCGAGGCCTTCAGCTTTGCTTCCTGCGCCCGCTTTTTGGCCAATTCCTGCTGGTAAGCCCGCTCTTGGGAAAGCCGATCCTGTTCTTTCCGGTCGCGGGCATCCTGCACCATTCCGACCAATCCGCCGACGATGGCGCCGGCCGCCGCACCGCCGACCAAGCCAGTCCCGGTTCCCATGCTGCTATTCGAACCCAGCAGGGCTCCACCCGCCGCGCCGACCATCGCGCCGGTACCGGCGCCGCTGGCCGTCTTGGACGGTGCCACCGAGGAACAGCCGCTCAACGCCGCCATCCCGATCGCGGTCACAAGGCTGACAAGTTGGGTCGTGCGGGACATGAATAGGGTGTTCGCCATGACGATGGGGGACGATTATTAGACTCGCAGTAGTAAAGGAGTGTTCGTTCTTTGGTCAAACTGGCCGACAATTTCACCACGCAACCAGTTTTTTGGCTCCCGGGTTTGAAATTGTGCAAATCCGGAACATAAAGATCACCGGCAGCGCGGCAGGCAACTGAGAGCAATTTCTATTCCTATGATTTCACGAAACAAGGGGATTCTGTCGATTGAGTTCCTCGTTCCGCTCCTCGCCTTTGTATTTTCGGTCATCGTCATCGAGGTCTGGTATCGGACCACGGTCATCCCGATATCGAACGACCTGATGGTAGAGCAGAAGCTCCGGTCGGCCCAGGGCTCGACGGCTGCCAAATTAGGCGAACGTTCAATCTACATGGTCATCAAGGATGCGGAGCCAAAGTGGGAGATCATCTTCACCCTGTGGGGCATGCTTGTACTCGGCTACAAGCTCGGCCACATCACGCGCGAGCGGAGCCTCTTCAAACACGATTTCATTCGCGTGCAGCCCGGCGAACGCATCATCCCGGAGGATGCCCTCGACCGATACAAGGAGCTGAAGACCGCCATCGAACGCGAGCCGCGCTGGCGCGAACGATTGCTGCCGGAATGCCTGAGCGCCGCGCTACATCGCTTTCACGCGACGAACTCAGTGCAAGACGCCGCGAATGCCGTCCGAGAGCGGGCCGAACTCGCCAACGACATGCTGGATTCTTCGCTCTCGCTCGTCCGCTACATCGCCTGGGCGATTCCCGCCATCGGTTTTATCGGAACGGTCCGCGGCATCGGGGAGGCACTTTCCTTCGCCGAGCAGGCCATTCACGGCGACATCTCGCCGGTCACCCAGAATCTGGGCCACGCTTTCAACTCCACGTTCGTCGGCCTGACGATGTGCATCATCCTGATGTTTTTCCTCCACATGGTGCAGTCGCGCCAAGAGTCGTTCATCATCGAGATCCAGACCTTCTGCCGCGACAAGCTGATCGACGTCATGAAGGTGCCGAGCAAGGAAGAGTCGAATGCCCTCTACTCGTAAGCCGCGCCCAAGCCCTCATGCCTACCCTGGGAATTGAACTGTGTGACGCCGGCCTGCTGGCGGCCACGTGCGATAAAAACGAAGCTCAAGTCCTGTCCATCCCCGACTCCAAGGGCGTGACCGAGTGGCCCGGATTCGCCTGGCACGACGGCCAGAAGTATTCGTTTGGCCGGGCCGCCGAGGATCAATGGTTCGTCCATCCGCGCCGCGTGGTCCACACGTTCTGGTCCCGGCTGACCCATGAGCCGTCCACCCTAGGACCAGCAGGCAAGCCGGCTTCGTTTTCCGAGCTCTGCTTTCATTTTCTGCGCGAGTACAGTCAGCAGCTGACGACCGCCACCAAGACGCGAGAGAAGATCGTCCTCGCCGTTCCAGGCGCCTACTTGAAGGACGCGGCCACGGAGGAGGAAAAAATCGGTCTGCTCCTCGGCATGGCCGGAGAACTGAATCTGCCGCTCGTGGGCATCGTCGACAGGGCGTGCGCGTCGCTCTGCGATCCCCGCAGCGCCGGCTTCAATCCGGCTCTGCCCGTCGTGGTGCTCGACCTCAATCTCGAAGAGGTCGAATTGACGCTGTTCACGGCCGATCAGCGCCTGGAGCGAAAGGATTTCATCCACCTGCCCCAGTCGGGGCTCACCCAGCTGCTCAAGCAGCTCACCGGAACGATGGGCAATCGCTTCCTGCGCCATACGGCCTTCGACATCCTCGAGGACGGGAGCATCGAGCAGAGTTTCTACCGGCAAACGAAGGAGTTTCTCACGTCCGGCGCCCTTGAGCACCGTTTCCAGATCAACACTGCCACCCGCGCCTACGAGATGGTGTCCAAGCGGGAGCAGATGGCCGCCGACGCCGGTCCGTTTGTCAGCGCGCTGGTCCAGAACGTGATTAATTTTGTCCGCAATTCTCCGCATGCTTCGGAGCCCTGCACGATCGCCCTCGGCGGACTCGCGGCGCGGGTGCCAGGTTTGGAGCAGCGGCTGCGCACCGCGGGCTTCAGCCGGCTGCTGCGCTTGCCGGACGGAGCCGCCGCGTGCGGCGCCGCGAAGATCGGCGAGAGCCATGTGCAGGCGCCAGCCGAACTGGCCGAGATTCAGGTCGACGTGGGCGTCCCGCTTCATCTGGCGCGGTGCTCCCACACCGCCGATTGGGAGGCCCGCCTGCAAAAGGTCCGCCTGGCCGGACCGAGGGTCCCGCCCACGCACGTCATTTTCGACGGCATGGGCCATCCGCTCGGCAACGGCAGCCGTTTCACGATTGGAGTCGCCCGGGGCGCGGCCGATCTCGTCCTGCCGGAGACCTTCGGCGCCGCGGCCGATTGCGCGATTCCCCTGCTCCGCGAAGGCGGCAAAGTCTATTTTGTCGATGCCACCGCCGCCCGCGACACCGAGGGCGCCACGAGCCAGGGCGGGCGCACCGCCATCGATGCCGGCGATCGCCTGACGATCCGTTGCGGATCCGTGTCTGCCGAGGTATTGTTCGCCCACTGCACGGTCAATGGCTCGCGCGACCGCGACTAAGGACTGTCCGCTTCCGCCATGTCGATTTCCGCCAAGCGCCGCGAAACCGAGGTGTTCAGTCTCGCTTTTCTGGACTGCATTTGTTGCGGATTCGGTGCCGTCATTCTGGTTTTCATCCTGACCCTCAGCCAAAAGAAGTCGGTCGACCAGGCTGACATGCAGGACGCACAGAATCGTCTGCAGAAGGCGCAGAGCGACGTGTCGCTCACCCAGCAGGAACTCGACCGGATTGCGCAAGTCCTCGCCGCCGCCCAGCTCGAGCTGCAGGACGTCAACGCGAAGAACACCCAGGATCAGCTGAAATTGACGGACCGTCAGCGCGAACTCCTGCTCATGCTGCAGCAAACCGGCGCGATGAAGGACGCGCTCCACACGTTGCTCGGCGAGCAGAAGGCCCTGCCCACGGAGGATTTTGCCCCCGTGCCCATCCCCAACATCGATCGCCGCCAGTACCTCACCGGCGTGAGGCTGGAAGGCGAATTTGTCGTCTTCCTCGTCCGGGCCTCCGGTTCGATGCTCGATGAAAATATCGAGCTGGCTTCCGCCCGGCTCGGGGACTCCGACGCCAAAAAGCGCGAGGCCCCAAAATGGCAACGGACGATCCAATCGCTGCAATGGATGCTCGCTTCGCTCGATCCCGAACAGCACTTCCAAATCCTTTTTTTCAATGAGGAGACGACTTCGATCCTGCCCACCCGCGGGGACGAGTGGTTCAGCACCAAGGACAAGAAGGCGATTAACGAGATCGTGAGCCGGCTCAATGAAGTCGTGCCCCAGGGCGGGGCCAACCTGGAACGCGCCTTCACCGCCATCCGGTTTCTTCCCCGCCTCCCTGACAGCATCGTCCTGCTGACGGACGGATTGCCGACGCGGAGCGATTCGCTCCCGATGGACGGAGACGTGGATGAGACGACCCGCATCCGCTTTTTCGAGATCGCCACCAAGCAACTCCCACCGCGGATTCCAGTCAGCACGATTCTCTTTCCGTTTCTGACCGGAGATCCCGCCGCCCCCGGGCTTTACTGGGAACTCGCGAATGCCACCCGCGGCGCACTGGTGAGCCCTTCCAAATCCTGGCCCGACCTATGATTCGCCGCCGCCAGTTCAGCGTCTTCTCCCTCGCCTTTCTCGACTGCATTTGCTGCGGCTTCGGCGCGGTCATCTTGATCTTCGTCCTCAGCATCGGCACGCAGGAGAAGGACAAACTGGAGTCCCTCCAGGAACTGCAAAGGACTCTCGCCGCCCAACTGGCTCAGTTGATCCGGCTTTCCTCGAGCAAGGAGGATTTGCAGCGCAGCAACGCCCGGGTCACGACGCTCGTCACCGACGCGCGGCTCCGCAACGACTCGATTCATGCGCTGATCGGTGACCTCGAACAGAAACTGCAGAATGAAAAAAAGGGCCTGGAGGCGCTGCTGGTGGACATCGACGATTTGAAAAAGGAAATCGCCGGCCGGCAGAAAAAGCCGGAAGTGATCTTGAAGGAAGTAGAGCCCACTCCGCTCGGTCTGCCCGTGGGCAGTAACTACGTTGCGATCGTCATCGACACTTCCGGATCGATGCGCGACCCGAACAGCGGAGGACTGTGGCCGATTGCGATCCGGAAGATTGACGAACTCCTCGACTCGTATCCGAAATTGGACGGCCTCCAAATCCTCGACGGAGACGGACGATTCATCCTCGGGGCCCGCCGCGGCACGGGTACCGAGGCCTGGCTGCAGGACTCGCCGGAACTTCGCGAGAATATCAAACGCCAGCTCCGGCGCTACGATGTGGACTCGGTCAGCAACCCGGTACCCGGCATCTACAACGCCATGCGCTTCCTCTACGACAAGGAGAACCCAGACATGAAGATGGCGATCTACGTCTTCGGTGACGAATTCGTGGAGGTCGCCGATCCCGTGATTCGCCGGTTGGACGAACTGAATCCGGCGGACGAGAACGGCGAGCGCAAGGTCGTCATCAACGCGATCGGGTTTCCGACCACGATCCGCTATACATTCTCGATGGGCCAGACCGGTGTGAAGTTCGCCAACCTGATGCGCACGATCACGTATCAGCACGGGGGGGCTTTCATCGCCCTGCAGGATTTGTAGACGCGACCCACGAGGACGCCAGGAACCTACAACCTCGTCCGGAAGATGGGCACCGAGCGCGGGGCGGTGGCGCTGGCGTCCGTGTTCTCAAATCGGGTCCAGCCAGCGTTGCCGATATAGTAGAACTGGCCGTCCGGTCCGATACAGCCCAGGGAAGGCGCCGCCATCGTGAGATGACCGGATTCGAGCACTTGGACCTCCGTCACCTCGGTGCCACTTCCACGCAGTTGGAGTCGAAGAATGCGGGTCGGCCGGAGGCCATTCTGGATCGCGAGCAGGTCGCCGTTGGGGGCGAGGGCGATCCCGTCCAGGCCGATGAGCGTCGTGTTCGCCGGCGATTCCAACCGGCGTACCATTCGAGAGGAGAGGTCGACCTCGAGGAGTCCGTTGGCGTGGTCCGCCACGAGCAACTGGTCGCCCCCCGGAAGGGCCACAATGCCCTGCAGCGACATGAATTCCGGACTCTCGATCAAAGGCTCCAATGCACCGCTCGAGTCGAGCCGCCAAATCAGCGGAGCGCCGCTGTCGGTGACAAAGACACTGCCGTCGGCGGCAACCACGAGATCCCCCAATACATGGGACCCACGATCCCCGGGTCGCCGCACCACGGGCACCACCCGGCGGACGGCGCCGGAGTCCAAATCAATTTCGACGAGTGCAGCCGTGCCGTCCATCTCCGGGCTGAAGCCTCGCATCGCTGGAACGGCCGAGGTCGCCGCCCACAAGGCTCCCCGCGCCTCGTCCACCGCAAGGCCAAATACTCCGAACAATTCGTCGGATTCACCGGTCAGGCGATGCAGGGTGCCATCCGGACCGCGGCGCCAGACTGCGCGCCCGTTGACGTCACCGAAAAAGAAATCACCCGTCTTCTCCCGCCAGGCAATGCCCTCGATCAGACCGGTGACCTCGCGCAACGTGAAGGCAATGTGACCGGGTCCGCGAGCTTGCAGGTTACCCGCCAGCTTTCGCACGACCGCTTGGAAGTCCCTCCGCTCCCGCAGCGCCGTGAAGTCCTCGGATTTTTCCACCGGAGAGTTCAGCCCCAAGGCAGCGAGTCGCTCCAAGGTGGCAATGGCTTCATCCGGCTTTTCGTTGGCAACCTGGGCCGCCGCCAGATTAACGAGCAGGCGGGGAAAATCCGGGCGCAGGGCGACGGCGTCCTCCATTTTGGCCATATACGTGGCAAAGTCCTGGTTCTCGGCCGCCGCAACGGCCTCCCGCGCCAAAGCGATCGCGCTGGCGGTCGCTGGTCGCTCGGCCGCGGGGAGCGTCCCTCCGAGCACGAACAGCGTGCAGAGGATACGGCCACCAAATCGGGCCGCTCGCCACACTTGAGGAGGACATTCCGGGCAGAAACTCATCTTCACACGACCTGCGACTTCACCGCGAAAATTCACGCGGCCAAATGATATCCCGTTCCCCCCACTCGCCGTCGATCGCATCCGGGCCTAAATGCCCAGAATCATTCGGAGCAACGAACTCAGAATCTGGAGCGGATTACCGCCACCACCACTTTCTCCGCCACCCATCGGGCTGGGACTGCCCGGCTGACCCGAGGATTGCCCTGATTGCCCGGAAGATCCGCTCTGTTGCCCGCTCGGCTGGCTGGCCTGCTGGCCATCCTGACCCGACTGACCCTGTTGGCCGCCTTGTGCGCCCTGCTGGCCTGGGCGTTGATTCGATTTCTGATTGGAGGCGACTTGGCGGCCCTGCTGACCCTGCGATCCGCTTTGACCGGCTTCTCCACCCTCCTGACCACCCTGGCCACCTTGTCCCCCTTTTCCGGACTTGGTGCCATTGCCCTCGCGGCCCCCTTCTGCGCCTCCGGCCTGGTCGCCTTTGCCGCCATTACCATCCTGGCCGGCCATTTTATCGCCGGATCCGCCGGGCTTGCTGCCGAAAGCGACGTTGTCGGCCCCATTGGGCACGCCGTCACCATCCCGATCGCCGTCCTGAGCATTCGCGATTCCGTCGCCGTCCATATCGCCATCCTTGGCGTTGGGAATGCCATCCCCGTCCATGTCGCCTTCCGGGCCATTCTTTCCATCGCTGGCCAAACCGGAACCATCCGGACCGGGATCGGACCCGAACGCATAGTCGTCGCCTCCATTCGGCGTGCCGTCTCCATCCGCATCCCCGTCCTGGCCATTGGGGATTCCGTCACCGTCCATGTCATCATCCTTGGAATTGGTGAGGCCATCTCCGTCGAGATCGCCATCGGGCCCGCTCTTGCCGTCATTGGAAATACGCGCGGAGCCGGCACCGGAGTAAGGCGAATCGCCCCCGCCTTTGCCGAAGACGCCGGAGAAGGTGAAACGCACGAAGTCCACCTGGCTGGACGAGAGATTTTCCCGGTTCCGAATGGCCGCATCGCGCACCGTTTCCATCTCCCACTTCTTCTTTCGTGCGTCTTCCCGTTCGGGTAGCGGTCCGAATAGATAAGTGAGATTCTCGTGCCGATACCGCACGTACCAGCCCTCGTCGCTGGGCCCAATGCCGCTGACATTGATTCCAGCGTATTTTTCGCGAAATTGCTCCGCCGTCAGATGCCAGAGATCATCGATCGCATCGACCGGATAAATCATGGTGACCGCACGGCCCAGCGACGCGGCGGCGAACCAGCACAAGAGCAGTAGCCAGAGACGAAATTTATTCACGATGGGAGGACAGACGCGCACTCAAAGTCCAGAGGGCATCACGCGTCCCTTTTCCGCCCCCCGGTTGCCGGTGTTACCGCTGGCGCCTTTGCCGCTTCCACCCACTGCTTTCTCCATCTGCTGGGTTTGACCCGCGACTTGGCCGCCGACCACGGACGGCGCATTCTGGACCCCCTGGATCTGCATGGCGCTATCGCCAATTGCCACGGGCGGCGGCTTCTGGGGCATATCTCCAGGACCGCCCCCTCCACCCTGCGGCTCACCTTGCAACTCGGCCACCTGAATACCTTGTGCTGCCGCATTGGGGTCTCCTCCGCCCGGAATGCTGCCGGCCTTCTGGTCAGCGGAGCCACCACCCGCAGCCGCTCCATTCGCACCGGGCGGGACCTCGGGTCCACCCGCGGCCCCGCCAGCACTGGCGGCTTGGGCCGTGCCCTGCGGCGACCCGCCATTTTGCGGCAGCGAAGCATCCTGGGCCGCTTGGGGGCTCGCGTTTTGCGGGCCACCCACTTGTCCGTTCCGGACATTCTCGTCTCCTGGCAATTCAAACTCCCCCAGCATGCCGTTCTCCGACTGCTTGTCCGCCTGCTGCGCTGCGCCATCGAGCAGGGCAGGATCCGGCAAGGGGCCCTTGGCGGCGCCGCCAGTCCGGGGCCGCGTCGGGTTCGTCGCCGGTGCCTTCGCCGCCGATGCCTTCGCCGCCGGAGTGGCCCCGGCCCGGGATGGGGCCGGAGTTTCGGCGGCAAAGACCGGCGTCGACAGAAGTATTCCCGCCAAGAGTCCGACCCTGACCAACAGCGCTGAAGTGATCATGGAAAATCAACCGCGGCCGGCCGAAACGCTGCAGGCCACCGTCACTGTCGGGGGCGGGGTGCCGTTGCGAACCTGAAGCATCATCTGGACATCACGAAACCCTTTCCGGCGACCGACCACTTCGTAATCGCCCGGAAGGATCTTCACCGTGGCGGTGTCGATTTTGCCCAGCATCTTAAAATTCGTGATCTGAACCCATGTATTGCCGTCGGACTTGAAGGTCACCTCCACCGGTTGATTCTGGGACATGATCAGTCCGTGGAGCTGCTGGACGCGCTCGCTGTTCACGAGGTAGGCCGGCTTCACCGACATCGCCTCGTTGAAACGCATCCGCGCGGCCTGAAATTCGTTCTTGTTGGCAAGCTGCTCCGCGGCATCGACGAGCTTTTCGTACTGCAGGAGCGCCCGAATCACCGAGCCCGACCGCGTATAGCCCTCGCGGGCATCGGCGTGATCCGGCTGGAGTTGCATCGTCTCATAATAGGCGTCCCGCGCTTCCTTCCACTGGTGTTGATTCTCGTAGGCGTAGCCTTTTGCCAGCGACTTTTGCACGGCTTCCTTGTGGGCATTCTCCTTGGCCGCCTTAAGCATGTTTTGAATTTCGGGCTTCTGTGGATAAACCCGCAGGGCATTTTCCGACTCCGTCACCACCCTGGCCCAATCCTTGGACTTAAAGGCGGCATCCGCCGCTGACTTCGCGTTGGCGAACTTGGTTTCCTTCTCCAAGCGGGCGGCGCGCGACTGTCCTTCCTGCGCGGCGGCCGAGAAGGCATCCAACGCGAAAGCTTTCTGATAGGACTCCGCAGCTTGGGCAAACTGGCCCTCCTTCTCCAAGGACTCGCCTTGCTGCAGCAGCGCGTAGACGCGATCGATGTTCTCCGCGCGTTTCATTCCCTGAATGGCAATCTCGGTCCCCGGCGCCTTCTCGAGCGCGGCCTGAAACGCCTTCTGGGCCTCCACTTTCTGACCCACGGTCAGCGCCTTCTGCCCGCGAAGCAGGCTGTCGCGCACGTGAGCTGCGAGGGATTGCTCGGACTTCTTCAGCTCGGC
>CAINHV010000269.1 GCA_903848965.1 uncultured Opitutia bacterium
CCCGGCCTTCCTGTTCAATCCGGCTTGGTCCCCCTGCACTCGCTTGGCGCTCGTGGCTACGTGCGGACAACAAAAAACCCACCTTGCGGTGGGTTAAAAGTGGTGGACCCGATCAGGTTCGAACTGACGACCTCCGCAATGCCATTGCGGCGCTCTTCCAACTGAGCTACGGGCCCCTTTCGCCTGTGCGAGGGATGAAAAATTGGCCTTCTCGCCTCGAAGGCAAGGAATTTTTCAGCGCCCCTCGGTCTCCCGCATCGAAAAAGGAATGTCGATCGGCTCGCTGCGTCCGTCGGGCCGGGCCGGCATCGTCACCCGACCGATGGCCGCCAGGACTGCCCGATCGAACTCCGCGCTGCCCGAGGACTTCACCACCCGCGGGTTCGTCAGCCGGCCGTCGGCATTGCTCGTCACCCTCACCGTCACCTCCAGCGTATCGCTCATGCCGTCCGGCGCCTCAAAGGTATTTTTCAGCCGCTGCTTGAACAGGGAAAAGTAGGCCGCGAGCACATCGTCGTTGTCTCTGACCAGTGCCTTGCCGCCAGCCCCGCCCACCTTGTTGTCGGTCGAACCGCCGACCACGCCCTTGGCGATCCCCTCGGCATCGATCCGTGCCACCTTCGTGGGCGACCCGCCTTTCGCCGCGCTCTTCTTGTTCAGTTTGTCGAACTCGGCCTTCGTCATCCGCTTCTTCTCGTCGGCGACCCGCTTGGCCTCGACCTTGCGCTCCTTCGCGACGTCGGACTTGGCCTTCGACTCGGCGCGGATTAGTTTCTTGCGAATCTGCTGGGCAAAATTCGGCGCCGGCGGCTCCGCCTTCTTGACCGGAGCGGGCTCGACCTTCTTTGGTGGCGGGGGCGCGGCCTTCGGAATCGGCGCCGGAGCGATCGGCGCGGGCGGCGTCGGTTCCTCCACCGGCGGGATCGGGGTGGGCTCCGCCTCCGGGGCGGGTGGCGCGGTCACATCGAACTTGATCCCGCCGGGAATGCCCAGCGCGGGCGCGACCTTCGCATCGAAGTTGTCTCCTTCGCCCGCCACCAACTCGAGAATCTGGGGTATCTGGCGGACCTGTTGCTGGGAGACGTAGCCGGCGGCGAACAGGATCCCCGCCACCACCGCGTGCAGCGTGGCGGACAGCATGAAGTCGCTCACCGGCTGGTCAGTCATCGATTCGATTCCCTCTCCCGTGCGCCACGCTCTTAATTCTCCGTCTGGTAGTCGATGGTGAAGCGCACGAGGCCCGCCTTCTGCATCTCATTCAGCAGCTCGGCCATCTTTTCCCAAAACACCTTCGCATCGCCGCGGACGCGAATCACCGGCGGCTTCCGCTCGGCGGCATAGGCCCGCAGCCGGCTGCGCAGCGCATCGAGCGTCACGGTCTCGCGGGAATTCTCGACGTAAAACTGCCCCTTGGCGTCGACGCCGATCGCGACGAAGCGATCATCCGGATCGGCTTTCGTCTGCGGCGACTGCGTCAGGCTCGGCAACTGCACGGGAATCGTCTCCTCCTTCTGCATCAGGGGAGTGGCGACCATGAAGATCACGAGGAGGATGAACCCGAGATCGATCAGGTTCGTCACATTGACCTCGGCGATCGGATGCGCGGTGCGATGCCGGCGGAAATTCCGGGCCATGGCGTCAGGTTTCGAGCTCGATCCGGTCCGCGAGGGAACTGGCGAAATTCTCGATCTCCGTGATCATCTCCTTGGTTTGGCCGAGGAGCAGATTGTAGCCGAAGACGGAGGGAATCGCGACCACGAGCGCGGCGATGATCGCCAGCATGGCGCCGGACACGCCGGGCGCCAGTTGCTGGATGCCCGCCGACTGCTGTGAGGCCACGGCCGCAAAGGCCTCCATCACGCCCCAGACCGTGCCGAGCAGGCCGATGAACGGCGCGCCGGAAACGATGGAGGCGAGGAAAATCATGCTAGATTCGTAGCGCAGCGTCTGGCGCGCCAGAGCCCGCTGAATGGCATTCTCGGCGTGCTCGAGGTTGGCCCGCGGATTGGCGATGCCCCGTTCCTTGGCGATCGCGGCCGCACGCCAGTAACCCTCGATCGCATCGGCCAGCAGATCCGCGTAGGGAATGCTGCGTTTATGCCGGAACGATTCCGGCAGATCGAGCAGCGTCCGTTGATCGCGAAGATGCAGCTCGAAACTATTGTTCAATCGCCGCAGGCGAGTCAGCTCGCGGTACTTGCCGAGCATGATGGTCCAGGCGATGACGCTGAAAACCGCGAGGCCGAGGACGAGCACCTTTTCCACCGGGCCGCAGCGCTCGAAAATCTCGATGATGTTGGCAGCAAGAATCGGCGTGAAAAAAATCGGTGCGGCCATGGATGGTATGCGTGGAAGAGTTGGCGGGTTTGAACGGCGCAATCAACGGAAAAGGCCGCGCGCACGCGTCGAAATTTGTCGCGATTGTATTTGCCGTGGTTCCACGCGGATTTTTCCTCGGCTGCCGCCATCGAAACGCTCCTCGCCAACTGGCGCCAAACCATTAAACCTTCCACCATGCCTTTGAAGCAAAAGCCCAGCGGAAAACTCATCTCTTTCGAGGGTTCCGAAGGTTCCGGGAAATCCACGCAAATTGCCCGCCTCGCCGCGCATCTCCAGAAGGCGGGCCGCGAGGTGCTTTCAACTCGCGAGCCCGGCGGCACCGAGATCGGCGAGCAGATCCGCAACATCATCGTCCACAATTCCAAGGGCGACGAGATGTGCGCCGAGACCGAGCTCCTGCTTTTCACCGCCGCCCGCGCCCAGCTCGTCCGCGAAGTCATCGCTCCCGCCCTGACGCGTGGCGTCATCGTGCTCAGCGACCGCTACCTCGATTCGTCCACGGTGTACCAGGGCATCGGCCGCAACCTGGCCGCCGATCCCGTCAACCAGATCAACCGCTTCGCCGTCGGCAACGTCATGCCCGATCTCACGATCGTGATCGACGTGCCCGAGAAGGTGAGCCTCGCGCGGCTCAAGCAGCGCGCCTCCGATCTGCCGGACCGCATGGAGCGCGAGAACATCGATTTCTACACCAAGGTCCGCGAGGGCTACCTCGTCCTCGCCAAGGGCATGCCTGAGCGCTTCGTCGTCGTGGATGGCACGAAGACCGAGGAAGTCATCGCCAAGCGCATCTGGGAGGAAGTCCAGGACCGGGTAAAGTAAGCCGGGCGACTTGTTTTCCTCCCGGCGGCGGCAAGTTCGCCGCGGCTTTTCATTCCATGACTGCCGCCACTCCCTGGCCCCCCGCGCTCGCCGGCACGCCCGCGATCGCAGTGATCGAGCAGGCCATCGCGCGGCAGCGGCTCTCCCACAGCCTGCTGCTGCACGGCGACGATCACGAAACGCTCGTCGCCATCGCCCTCGCGATCGCCGATCGGCTGCTCTACCCGCCGAACCTGCCGCCGACGACGGCCCGTTTCGCGCCGGAGCAGCACCCCGATTGCTTCGCGCTGCGGCCCGCCGGCAAGATGCGGCAGATTTCCGCCGACGCCACGCGCGCGCTGATCAACAAGGTTCAGATCTCGCCCGCCGTCGCCCCGCGCAAGGTCGCGATCCTCCACGAGGTCGATCGCATGAATCAGAGCGCGGCCAACATCTTCCTCAAGACCCTCGAGGAACCGCCGGCCAACACCACGCTGCTGCTGCTCACCACGCGCCCCTACGCGCTGTTGCCGACCATCCGGAGCCGAGTGCTGCATTTTCGCTTCCCGGCCATCGCCACCGCCGTCGCCGCTGCCGGCTGGACGCCCTGGCTCGAGGACTACCAGGCCTGGCTCGATCGCCTGGCCACGGCCGGCGCCACCGACAAGGCCGCGATCGCGGATCGTGTCTTCACCCTCTACGGGCTCGTCGCCCGCTTCGGCGCCGTGCTCGACGCGGCCACGACGGAGGAATGGAAACGACAGAAGGAAAAGCTGCCGCCCGACCTGGACGACGACGAACAGGTCGCAATCGAGACCGGGATCGCCAACGGCCTGCGCTCCCGGCTCTTCGCCGAGATCGAGCACGCCACCCGCGCGTTCGCCCTGCCGCGGCTGAGGGCGGGCGATGAACCCACCCGCCGTTCGCTCACTGGCGCCGTGGATCAACTCGAGAAGGACGTGCGCCTCCTGCGGGTGAACCTGAACGAGTCCGCCGCCCTCGAGGATTTCCTGCTCTCTTCGCTCCGGCTCTGGACGCGACGCGCCTAAAACGCTTTCGCTTTGCCCGGGCGACCGTCGGCCACCAGCGTCCGTCGTCGCCCTTCAACTTCCCCATGAACCACCCCGCTTCCTCCGCCTCCGGTTTCAGCCGCCGGAATTTCCTTCAATCGTCCGCCGCCGCCGTCGGCGCGCTGCTCGTGCCCTCCGCGCTGGCCGCCGAGCGCGACTGGTCGGGCCAGAATCCGGTCCGCTATCCCGACGCCGATATTATCGCGCTCGATCCGCGCTTCAACGCCTACAAGCTCGGCAACACCCCGATTCGCCGGCTGCAGACCGGTTCGCTCTGGAATGAAGGCCCGGCCTGGAACGGCGTCGGCCGCTATCTCGTCTGGAGCGATATCCCCAACGATCGCCAGCTCCGCTGGCTCGAAGAGGACGGCCACGTTTCGGTTCACCGCGTCCCAGCCGGCAACAGCAACGGCAACACCTTCGATCGCGAAGGCCGCCAGATTTCCTGCGAACACGGCAACCGCCGCGTCGTCCGCTATGAGCACAACGGCAGCATTACGGTGCTGGCCGACAAGTTTGACGGAAAGCCGTTCAACGCCCCGAACGACGTGGTCCAGCATCCGGACGGCGCGCTCTGGTTCACCGATCCCGGCTACGGCAGCCTGATGAATTACGAGGGCCACAAGGGCCCGCTCCTCCTCAAGGAGGCCGTGTACCGGATCGACGCCAAGTCGGGCGCGATCACCAAAGTCACCGATGAAGTCTACAAGCCCAACGGCCTGTGCTTCTCGCCCGACTACAAGAAACTCTACATCGCCGACACCGGCTCGAGCCACTACCCCGCCGCGCCGAAGAACATTCTCGTCTGCGACGTCGTCGACGGCACCAAGCTCGGGAAGGCCCGCGAGTTCACCTCGATGAAAATGACGGTGAACGGCACCGAGCAGGCCGGCATGGCCGATGGCATTCGCGCCGACATCGACGGCAACATCTGGGCCGCGTGCGGCTGGGTCGGCGACGGCTACGACGGCGTCCATGTGTTTGCGCCGGACGGCAGGCGCATCGGGCTCATCAAGCTCCCCGAGATCGCTTCGAACCTCTGCTTCGGTGGCGTGAAGCGCAACCGCCTCTTCGTCACCGCCGGCCAGTCGCTCTACGCGGTGTACGTCGAGACGCAGGGCGCCGCGTAACAGCCTGCCGGGGCTTCGCCCGCCGGATGCTGTTTTGACTAAACCGCTTTAAACCATCGCCCCCCTGGGCAACTAGAAGCGACTCGGCAGGAAGCTGCCTTACCGACTCCGTCCAAAATGGCGCAACCATTTTGGCTTCTCGCAGCGTGAGGGCGAAGCCCGACACGCCGCGAGGCGCGCTACTGCTTCTTCCCTTTCTTCGCCGAGCCCTTCGGTGCGGTGTTCTCCGGCACCGGGCCATCGGGCGGATAAACCGGCCGCGTGCTCGGCGGGATCGGCGGGGGCGGAGGCGCGAGCGCGATCCGGAAGCCCACCCAGTTGCTGGCAAAGATTCCCCAAGTGCCCCAGCGGTTCGCGGGGCTCAGGCCGTGGCCCGTGGGATCGTTCCACGTGCCGCCGCGCATTTCGCGCAAGGGACGTACGATTTCCGGCGAGGCCTGGGTCGCCGGACCCTCGGGATCGATCACCGGCCCGCTGGGGTATTGGCCGTACCAGTCGTGCACCCAATTCCACACATTGCCCAGCATGTCATGGAGACCAAAGGCATTGGGCTTCTTCAAGCCGACCGGATGCGGCACGCCGCCGCTGTTCGCCACATACCACGCGTGACCGTCGGGATCTTCCAATTCGCCCGTCGTGCCGGCCCGCGCGGCATATTCCCACTGCGCCTCCGTCGGCAGACGATAGACGTAGCCCGCCGGCAGACGGCCGGGCGCGCCCTCGCGTTCGTTGAGCCAGGTGAGAAATTGCTGCACGTCCCGCCAACTGATGCCGACCACCGGATGCTGATCGGTCTGCGTGTAGTTCGGAATACCGGGGTGCCTCCAGTTCAGGAAGCGCTGCGGGCCGGGATCGTCCCGCTTCACGAAAATGCCCGTGTGGTTGAACTCGGCCTCCGTCACATAGCCTGTCGTCTCCACGAAATGACGCCACTGCCCCACCGTGATCGTGGTTGCGCCCAACCAGAAATCCTTCGTCAACGTCACCTGATGCGCCGGCCCTTCATCGTTCTCTCCCCGGGCCTCCGGATTTCCCATCCGGAAAGTCCCGCGCGGGATTTTGATCAGCGCGATGCCCAGGCCGGCGATGGTCATCTGTTCCGGCTTCGCCGCGGGCTCGGCGGCCGGCAGGACCGCGGCGCAAACCAGCGCAGCAATCGCCATCCCGGCGGCCACACGGGATCTCGGAGACAGGCGGCGTCCGCGCACGGTGGAGCCAAGGCGTGAGGAAGTCATGGGGTGACGCGGTTCTGCGCGGACGCGCGGCCCCGGGCAACGTTTAAACCGGGATCCGGATCGGGACGGGTGCGGCAGTTTCCCGAACGGTTCTCAGGGGTCGGGAGACCCATGCTACCCGGACGGAAAGTGGCACTGGTCTCCGACCCGTGTAGCCGTTTCGGACATACGTTTCGACCGCGGTCGCCAGGATGACGCGCGAAAAAAGGAGCGCATGAACTTCATGCGCTCCGGGAATCGTCACCGGTTTCGCCGTTCCGCTTTCAGCCGGATCTGGGTTGGTAGTTCCGCCTTCCGGCGGAAGGTTTGGCTCCCGCGCCGCCTCAAGGCGGGACTACCAACCCGGCGAAGAAATACCTCCGGGCTTAGTTCTTCTTCTTGCCCTTGGCCGCGCCCGGGCCCGCTCCGCCACCACCACCACCGGGCGCTGGGTTGCCCGCCATGGCGCCGGGAACCGCCTGACCCGGGGTCGGCGGCGGCACCGTCGTGAGCGCGATGCGGAACCCGACCCACTGGTTCGCCGTCATGCCGTAGGTGCTCCAGCGGTTCGTGCTCATCATCCCGTGGGCACCAAATTCGTTCCAGCCGGCGCCGCGCATCGAGTGATGCGGACGGATGACATCGCGCGAATTAGCCGACTCCGGCCCCTGCGGATCGGTGGCTTCATCGGCGGAATAACGGCCGTACCAGTCGTGCACCCAGTTCCAACCGTTGCCCATCATGTCGTAGGCGCCGAACGCATTCGGCTGCTTCGTCGCGACGGGATTCGGCACGCCGCCGCTATTCGCGCGATACACTGACTCGCGCTCCGGGCCGGGCTCGCCTTCCTTGTAGCCATCCTTCGCCGCCTTCTCGCGGCTGTTGGCCAGCAACGGCGGGACCGGTTTGCCCTCCTTGCGGAGCTGTTCCTCGGTCTCGATCAATTCCTTCCAGTAGCCCGGATCCGCCGTCCGACCGGCCCGCGCCACATACTCCCACTGCGCCTCGCTCGGCAGACGATAGACATAGCCGTCAGGCAAACGGCCGGCGGCGCGCTCGCGCTCCGTCAGCCAGGTGCAGAACTGCATCGCGTCGTCCCAACTGATGCCCAGCACCGGATGATTGTCCGTCTGATTGTAATTCGCGATTCCCGGGTTGCGCCAGTTGAGGCCCTTCCGTTTCGGCTGCGTCTTCTGCACGTAGATGCCCGCATTGCCGATCTCGGCCTCCGTGATGTAGCCGGTCGCCTCGACGAAATACTTGAACTGCCCAACCGTGATCGAAGTCGCGCCCATCCAGAAATCGCGCGTGAAGGTGACCTTGTGCTCCGGCTTTTCGTCGCCGGAACTGCCGTAGAAGTCGTCCGCATGGCCCATCATGAACGAGCCCTTCGGAATCTTCACCAGGGGAAGATTGATGCCGGGCACGGTCATCTGCTCATGCTTCGAACTCTGCGCCGGGCTCACGCCCTGGGCGGCGGAGAGACCCAGGCCACCCAGCACGCTGACGGCGGCCACGGCGCCGAACCACGCGGTGGCCCGGACAATGCCGCTCATGCCTTGGGCCGGGCGGCGCGGCACCGCACCGGGAGCGGGCGAGCCGGTTGAAGAGGGATCGGAATCGAGGGTATTCATGGGGGAATCGAGGTTTTGGAACGGAGGAAAATTTCGCGCAAGGTCGAGTCGACGGCGCGCGGTCCTACTTCTTCTTGGCGGCACCCGGCCCAGGTGCGGCCGGCGGTGGTGGCGGCGCGATCGTGCTGAGGGCGATCCGAAAGCCGATCCAGTTGCACTCGTCCTGGCCCCAACTGCTCCACCGGTTGGTCGTCATGATGCCGTGGCCACCCGGGTCGTTCATCCACCCGCCGCGGCGTTCGCGATGCGGCCGGAGCACGCTGCGATCGTTCGCCGACGGTGGCCCTTCGTAATCGGTGACCTCGCCGCCCGGATACCGACCGTACCAATCGTGCACCCATTCCCAGACGTTGCCCTGCATGTCGTGCAGGCCCCAGCCATTCGCCTTCTTCGTCCCCACCGGATGCACCACGCCGCCGCTGTTCTGGCGGTACCAGGCAAACTCGGTGGCATCCGCGAGATCGTCCGTCGTGCCCGCCCGCGCGGCATACTCCCACTGGGACTCGGTCGGCAGCCGATAGACATAGCCGGCTGGCAGCCGGCCCGCCGATCCTTCGCGTTCCGTCAGCCAGCGGCAAAACTGCTGGGCATCCTGCCAGCTGATTCCGACGACCGGATGGTTGTCCGCGGTGGCGAATCCGGGGCTGCGCCAGCTCAGGCCGGGAATTCTCTCCCGCTTCTCGACACCGTTGTTCAGCGTGGAAACCCAAATGCCGTCGCCGCTCCTCTCAGCCGTGGTGATGTAACCCGACGTGGTGATGAAGTGACGCCACTGCGCCACTGTCACCTCGGTCGCACCGAGCCAGAAGCCCTTGGAGAACGTCACCTTCGTCGCGGGCTTTTCATCCGGTGAGCTGCCGGGATAGCCGTCGACATGGCCGAGGGTGAACGTGCCCGGCTGCAATTTCACGAGGGAGAGATTCAGGCCCGGCACCGTCATCGTATCCGCCGCGAGGGCGGACCCGACGAGGCCGGAAACGGAGGCGGCGAAAAGCGCCAGCCCGGCGCGAATCAGACGGAAGGCAGGCGAAGCACCAAAAAACGGGGAGTTCATGCGGGGTGAGAATCTCTTGTTCCCGGCAGCGCCGTCGCGCAAGGGGGAAGTCCCCGGTGTCCGCCATGCGGAGTTAAACCGGTGGGCTGGTTTTCATTTTCAGGTGGCTGCGAGCGTGAGCGAGTGGCGGCTTCATCGCTTCCTGGCTTCAGGCTCCAATCCTGTTTTGAGCCTGAAAACCTGAAGCCAGGAACCGGGCACCGGCAGGCGAGGGCGATCCGAGCCAGGTGCCGCTCGCTCACGCTCGCAGCCACGGACAGAGGAATCCGATCTCAGCCGCGCCGATCCTTGAACGTCAACTCCGCGAGGCCGGATTTGTCGAGTTCGCCCAGACCGAGCGCGATCATGCGCTCATACTGCGCCTGCGTCGCGCGGTTCACGGGCAGATCCAGCCCGGCCTCCTGCGCCATCTTCGCGGCAATGCCCGAGTCCTTCGCCGCGTGGGCCGCGGAAAAATAGCACTCGTGCGCCCGATTCTGCATGTCGTCGCCATCCGTCTTCAGCACCTGCGAATTCGCCCCCGTCGCCGCGAACACCTCGCGCAGCATCTCCAGATCGAGCCCCACCGCGCGGCCCAGCCCGAGGCCTTCCGCCAGCGCCGCCGTGTTCGCATTCATGACCATGTTGACCAGTGCCTTCACCCGCGCGGCCTCGCCGGTCGGCCCGATGTAGCGGAGCGTACTGCTGAGCTTTTCGAGGATGGGACGGCACTGATCGAACACCGCCCGCGAACCACCGCACATCAGGTACAGCGTGCCTTGCCGCGCCTGCGGGATGCTCGACGCCATGCACGCCTCGAGCGTCACCGCGCCCGCCTGCTGCGCGCGCCGCTCCACTTCCTGGTGCACCCCGGGTGAAATCGTCGCGCAGTTGATGAATGTCCGTCCGCGGGCGCCGGTGAGCAGCGAGTCGCCCGTGCCGGCGAAGACGTCGAGTTGCGCCTGATCATCGCTTACAACCGTGATCACGATGTCCGACGCGGCCGTCACGGCGGCGAGCGTGGCCGCCGCCTCGCACCCGAGTTCAGCGGCGAGCAACGCGGCGCGCGTAGCATCCCGATCGTAGACCGCGCTGATGACGTGGCCGGTCTCCCGCAGGCGCCGCGCCATGTTGGCGCCCATCCGTCCCACGCCGACCAGGCCAATTTTCGGTGCCATGCCCGCAACCAAAGCCGAACTAGGTCTGAACGGAAGCCGCTTCTGCCGGGTCGATTTCGCCCGCGGGGATCACTACGAAGCCCGCATGCGCGATATCCGAATTCGACTTCCACCACCGCTTGCCAAAAAATCCCCTTCCGATCGCCATGCGTGATGCCACCCAGATCCCTCCGTCCTCTTCGCCTCCGTGGCGGCATGGGCGCGGGCGCCGCGGCATGACGATCTCGGAGGTCCTGGTCGCCTCCGTCCTGCTGGCGTTCGTCGTCATGACAAGTCTCACCGCGCTGTCCCAGGCCTACGGCTTCACGCGCCACGCCCGCATGGTCACGCTGTCCGGCCAGATCGTGCAGTCCGTCATGGAGGATCTGCGGCTGAGAAATTACAATGACCTGAAGTCTTACGCGGCGCAGTCGCAGCCCGTGAGCTTTTCGTCCACGCTGGCGAGCGAACGCTTCAGCTCCAGTTTCACCACGGGCTTCGCCCTCAGCGGCAACTTCACCACCCTCGTGGCGTCGGCCCCCCCGCAACTGGGCAAAATTTCCGTCACCCTGACCGTGACCTGGACGGAGCAGGGCTCGAATTTCTCCCGCAGCCTGGCGACCTACTTTTCGGAAAAGGGGCTGAGTGACTATTACTATGTCGGCTGGGCCCCCTAACGCGTCACGCCGGCTGGCCGGGTTCTCCCTGGTCGAGCTGATGATTTCTCTGACGCTCATGATGATGCTCACGCTGGCGTTGATGACGTCGTACGTCTTCATCGCGCGGGGCGATCGCTCGCTGCAGAACTATGGCGAGATGAATGCCCAGGCCCGCAAGCTGCTTGAGCAGCTCGGCGCGGATCTCCGGGCGGCCACGGACGTCACGAATTTCACCGCCAACGATCTCACTCTCACGATCCCCACGAACACCGCCGGGACCACCAGCGAGGATGTCTCCTGGGAATACGACAGCGGCGCGGGCAGCGTCACCCGGCAGGACAGCTCTGGCACCGTGACGATGGCCCGCGACGTGAACACCTTCGCCCTCTATTACGCCAACGGCAGCAACGTCGAGACCACCAGCCTCGTGGAGGTCAAACAGGTCCAGCTCAGCCTCCGGATGCTCCGGCTCGTCGCCGGCACCGTCACTTCCGAATATGTCATCTCTGCGCAATTCACCATGCGCGCCAAGTCCACGGCGCACTAAACGCGGGAGCGCGGTCATTACCGTGCTGGTCCTCGCGGCGGTGACAGCAGTCATCGCCTCCAGCTTCCTGTTCCGTTCCGCCCAGGAGGCCAAGCTCGCGGGCCGCACCCTCTTGCAGTCCGTGTCGCTCAATCTCGCCGAGGCCGGGATCGAGGAAGGGCTCCATGCCGCGAACAGCAGTACCTTTTCGAGCGCCAACGGCTGGGCCCTCGCGAGCGGCAGCACGACCGACTACGTGAAGACCATCTCGAGCGGCTTCGCCTTTCAGCAGGCCACCGGCACGATCTATGTCCGCGTCGATTCCGCGAGTTCGCTCAACCCCGTCGTGATCGCCGCGGGTGTTGTCACCGTGCCCAACCAGCCCCGCCTGATCAAACAGCTCCGGGTGGGCGGCACCAAGCGCCACCTTTGGTCGAACGGGATCGTCTCCCGCGGCACGCTCACGTTCTCCGGCAGCGCGAACATCGACAGTTACGACTCGAGCGTCGGGCCGTATAATTCCGCCACCAACCGGACCGATCGCATCACCGTGGCCAGCGCGTCGACCGCCCTCGATCCCGTGGTGGTCGGCAGCAGCGCGAGTATCTACGGCTACGTGGCCACCGCCGGCGGGGAACCGCTCGTCGGCCCGGGCGGGCAGATCTACGGTTCGACCACCCCCACGGGCACCGCCGTCGACTCGACTCGCATCCGGCGCGACTTCACCTCGAACTTTCCCGACGTCACGGCGCCCACGGCCACCGCGACGTCCCTCAGCGCCATCGGTTCCAGCCTGGACCTGCCGCGCGGTGGCGACACCGCCGGAGCCAATGGCCGCTACCTGTACACGACCACCTCCGTCGGCCTGGGGGGCAGTGCCCAGCTCCGGATCCTCGGGCCGGTCGACATCATTGTAACGGGCAGCATCTCCGTCGGCGGCAATGCCTCCGTCGAGGTCGCAACCGGCTCCGGGCGCTCGCTCAACGTCTACTGCCCCGGCACGATTTCACTCGGCGGCAACGGCATGCTCAACAGCACCGCGGACCCGTCCAAGGCGACGATCTGGGGCACCGCCGTAAGTCCGGCCACCCAGACGATTTCACTCACCGGCAACAACTCGCACACCGGCACGATTTACGCCCCCAATGCCAGCATCACGCTGACGGGCAGCGGTGACACCAGCGGCGCCGTGATTGGAAAAACGGTCACCGTCGGCGGCAACGGCAAGTTCCACTACGACACCGATCTCGCGGACGTGGAAACCTCGCTCGACGCCTCGTACCGCCTGAGTTCCTGGTGCGAACTGAACGCCCCTCCCGGCGGCGGCGACGCCTTCGCCCGCGACAATCGTGCGCCGTTCAACGCGCTGTTCTAGCGCAGGACGTCACCCGTCGCTGGATCGAACAGATGCGCCCGATCCACGTCGAAGGTCACCTCGACGCGATCGCCGGGCTCATATCGGCTCGTGGGCGGGATTCGCGCGATGAACGTCGTGGCGCCCGTGGCGAGGTGCAGGTAGGTCTCTGCGCCCATCGGCTCGGAAATTTCGACCAGGCATTCGGCGGTCCGCACCGGGTCCACCCCCATCGCGATCGGCCGGTCCTGGATGTGCTCCGGCCGGAGCCCGAGCGTGATTGGCTGGTCCAGCCGCTGCTCCACCCGGCGCGCCAGCTCGGCCGGCAGCGCCAGCCGCAGCGGTGAACCCGCCGGGTTGGATTCGACAAACCAGAGTCGGCCCTCCTCCGGCCGAACGGTCCCGGCAAAGAGGTTCATCGGCGGCGACCCAATGAAGCCGGCGACGAAGAGATTCGCCGGCTCGTTGTAGAGCGTCAGCGGCTCGGCCACCTGCATGATGGCGCCATCCTTCATCACGCAAATCCGGTCGCCCATCGTCATCGCCTCCACCTGATCGTGGGTCACGTAGATCATCGTCGCACCGAGCCGGGCATGCAGCTTCGCCAACTCCGTGCGCGTCGACGCCCGCATCTTCGCGTCAAGATTCGAAAGCGGCTCGTCGAACAGGAAGACCTTCGGCTGGCGCACGATCGCCCGGCCGAGCGCCACGCGCTGGCGCTGCCCGCCCGAAAGCGCCTTGGGCCGGCGATCCAGCAGGGGATCGAGCGACAACATGGCCGCCGCCGCCCGCACCCGCCCGTCGATCTCGGCTCGCGGCATCCCGCGCATCTTCAGGCCGAACGCCAGATTGTCGTAGACCGACATGTGCGGGTAGAGCGCGTAGTTCTGGAAGACCATCGCGATGTCCCGATCCTTCGGCAGCACCTCGTTCACGACCCGGCCATCGATCGAGATCGTGCCCTCGGAAATCGCCTCGAGCCCGGCGATCATCCGCAGCGTGGTGGACTTGCCGCAACCCGACGGGCCCACCAGCACCATGAACTCGCGATCCTCGATCGTGAGGTTGATGCCGCGGACCGCCGGGACCCCCGGCCCGGATCGCTCCGGGTAACGCTTGGTGAGATTTTCGAGTACGACCCGGGCCATCGGCCGGGCCAGCGGAGTGGAATCTGTCTGGAACGACAAGCGTTTCGCGACCGCCGTGGCACGGGTCTCCCGACCCGTGAAATCGTACGGCCGGCGAAATCGGTTCCATGGGTCTGGAGACCCATGCCACCCGGCGGCAGGCATCCGGAGTTGGACAGGATTACCAGGATTTCAAAGGAAGATGGACAGGAACGCCGGCGGTTCTGCTCCGACAAATCCTCGGTCTGCCTCCTGTCCATCCTGTCCAAAGTCCGAATCAGCCGATTCGGTTCACCGTCAGAATCCATGGCAGAGACAGGATGAACAAGATGGGCAGGATGCGCCCGGCCCCGCTCAAACGAACGGTCCGCTCCCGTAAATCCTGCGCCCGTTTCCTGTCCATCCTGTCCAAGATCCGAAGCAGACGATTCGGCTCACCCTTCGACGCATTTCAGCGGTTCAACACCTGCAGCCAGGGCAGGACGATCAGCAGCATGCTGACGAGAAAGAGCATCCCGAAGCCGAAGCCGAGCCGCCAAAAATCCTTCCGCTCGATGAATCCACAGCCGTAATACAGCGGCGCCGGCCCCGTGGCGTAGGGCGTGAGGATGCCCATGATCCCGAGGCAATAGCCGAGGAGCATGATGAACGTCTTCACCGGCAGACCCTCGACCGACAACCCGGCCGCCAGCACCACGGGGAGCACGGCCGTCGTATGCGCAGTGAGCCCGGCAAACATGTAGTGAATCAGGAAGAAGAACGCCACGAGTAGCGTCATCACCACGAGGGGCGGATAGCCGGACAACAGCGCCGCCGTGCCCTGCCCGATCCAAGCCACGAAGCCCACGCGGTTCAGTCCGTCGGCCAGCACCACCAAAGTTGCGAACCACGCGAGGACGTTCCACGCGGGCTTGTTGCCCGTGATGTCGTCCCAAGTCACGACCCCGCAGACCAGCATCAGCGACACGCCGGTGATCGCCACCAGTGTGGCATCGATGAACGACCCGCCGAAGATCCAGAGGCTCAAAGCCACGGAGGCCAGCGCGGCCATCGTCAGCTCCCGGCGCGTGACCCGGCCCATCGCCGTCAGTTGCCGCTGTGCCCATTGCGGCACCTCGTTGCTCGTCTGGATCTCCGGGGGATAAACTTTATAGATCAGCCACGGGAGCGTGAGCACCAACAGTGCGCCGACCGGGAGGAAGCCAACCGCCCAGTGCACCCACGAGACCTCGATGCCCGTGGCCTTCTTCACCATCTCGAGGATGAGGAGATTCGGGGCCAGGGCGGTGATGAACATCGAACTCGTGACGCAGGTCGTCGCGAACGCCACGTACATCAGATACGCGCCGATCTTGCGGGCCGTCGGACCAGGATGGGATCCGTAGAGCTCCGGAATGTTGCGAATCACCGGATAGACGCTGCCGGCACTGCGCGCCGTGTTCGATGGCGTGAAGGGCGACAGAACCAGATCCGAGAAAGCCACGGCGTAACCCAGCCCGAGCGTCCGCCCGCCCAGCGCGCGCACCAACAGCAGCGCGAGCCGGCGGCCCAGGCCGGTCTTCTCATAACCCATCGCAAAAACGAAGGCCGCGAAAATGAGCCAGACCGTGCCATTGGAAAAACCCGCCAGCACCCACTTCACCGCCTCGGCCGGTTGCTGGAACGCCGGATTCGCGCGCTGCGCCGCCGTGAACGGCAACCCCAAGGCCGCCGCCGTCGTGATGCCGATGAACGCGACCGCGGTCGCCGGGATCGGTTCGGTGATGAGACCGAGCAGCACCGTGACAAACAGCGCAAAATAATACCACGCCTCCGGGCTGAGCCCCGCCGGCACCGGCATGAGCGCCACGATCAACCCGCCCGCCAGCGGCAACCAGATGCGCCAAAGTTGCGACGCCCCGCGGGGGATGGATTGAGGATCGATGGGCGGGGTGGTTGGTTTGGAATCAGACATCAGGGGTAATCATCTGTTCGCCAGGTAGCGCCGGTCTCCGACCGGCGCCCTCAATCAAAAACTGGCTAGGCTAACTGTTGCACGATCGAGTCCGTGATCTGCTTCGTGTTCGCCTTGCCACCAATGTCCGGCGTGAGGTTGCCCGCCGCCAGCGCGCGCTCGACGGCGCCGCGGATGAGTGCGGCCGCCTTCGTCTCGCCCAGCCATTCCAGCATCATCGCCCCGCTCAGGATCGCGCCGGTCGGATTCGCGATGCCCTGGCCCGCAATATCGGGTGCCGAGCCATGCACCGGTTCGAAGAGCGAAGGGAACTTGCGCTCGGGATTGAGATTCGCCGAGGGGTTGAGCCCGAGGCTGCCGGTCACGCCGCCCGTGAGATCGCTCAGAATGTCGCCGAAAAGATTCGAGCCCACGATAACATCGAACGTGTGCGGCCGGCGGACGAGTTCGAGCGTGGCGGCGTCGATGTGCAGCTTGTCCGTCGCGATGTCGGGAAACTCCGGCGCCAGTTCCACCAGCACGCGGTCCCAGAGCACATAGGAGTACTTCTGGGCGTTCGACTTGGTGATCATCGTCAGCTTCTTCCGGCGGGTCCGCGCCAGGGCGAAAGCGAAGCGCAGGATCCGTTCGACGCCGCGGCGGGTGTGCACCGCGGTCTGAAGCGCGACTTCATTGGGCGTCCCGGTGGCGAAGAAGCCGCCGTTGTCCGTGTATTCGCCTTCCGAGTTCTCGCGCACGACCACGACGTCGATCGGCTGGTCGCTCCGCAGCGGATGCGGCACGCCGGGAAAAGTCCGCGCCGGCCGCACGCAGGCATAAAGATCGAACGACTGCCGCATCGTGATCAGGGGAACGAGGGTGACGTGGTCGGGCAGCCGCGCCGGCCAGCCCACGGCCCCGAGAAAGATGGCGTCGAACGCCTTCAGCGTCGTGAGAAAATCCTCGGGCGCCACGCGGCCATGCTTGTCGTAGTACGCGATCCCCCAGTCGAAGCTCTGGTAGGCGAGCTGGAAGCCGCCCAGTTTCCGGGCCGTGGCGTCGAGCACGACCACGGTCGCGTCAACCACCTCCGAGCCAATGCCATCTCCGGGGTACAGGGCGATCCGATGGGTTTTCACAGGGACAGTGATGTGATCAGGAGTTCCACTCCGCGCCAATGCGTATTTTTGGCGGCGCGCCAAAAATGACCCGCGCCTCGCGCGGCTCGTCTGGACTTTTTCCGCCACAACCGCCCAGACACTGTTGTTGCATCGCGCGGAGCCTTTTGCTCCGGTGACCGTCAGTCCCCGCCACCGCCGCCACCACCCCACCCCGGCCGGCCACACTCGAACCGCCATGAACATGAAAAGCGCCCTGCCCCTCGCCCGTTTCGCCCGCCAGGCCCTTCGTCTCGCCGCCCTCCTGCTCGGTTTCGGCGCCGGGATTTCCACTCTCCACGCTCAGGATCATCTCGAGGGCGTGGTCACCGGACCTCGCGGTCCCGAGGCCGGCGTCTGGGTCATCGCGGAGACGTCCGATCTCCCCACCCGCTACGTCAAGATCGTGGTCACCGACGATCAGGGCCGCTACGTGATGCCCGAGTTGCCCGCCGCCTCCTACCAGGTGTGGGTCCGCGGCTACGGGCTCGTCGACTCGCCGAAGACCACGGCGAAGCCGGGCGACAAACTGAACCTCACCGCCGTGCTCGCGCCGAGTCCCAAGGCCGCCGCGCAATATTACCCGGCCGGCCACTGGCTCTCGCTGCTCGAGCCACCCGCGAAGAGCGAATTTCCCGGCACCGGACCGGTCGGCAATGGCATTGCCCCCGGCATCGCGAACCAGGCGCAGTACCTGCGGATGATCAAATCCGGCGGCTGCACCGCGTGCCACCAACTCGGAACCAAGCCGACGCGCGAACTCCCCGATCTCTTCAGCCATTTCGAGAGCACCGAGAAATCCTGGGAGCGCCGGCTCCAGTCCGGCCAGGCCGGTCCGAACATGATCAACACGCTCACGCAAATGGGCGGGCCGCGCACCTTGAAGATGTTCGCCGATTGGACGAATCGCATCACCGCGGGTGAAGTCCCGGTCGCCCCGAATCGTCCCCAGGGCCTGGAGCGCAACATCGTGATCACCCAATGGGACTGGGCCGATCCGAAGGCCTACCTTCACGATCTCGTCACCACCGACCGCCGCAATCCCACCATCAACGCCAACGGCCTGATCTATGGGGCGCTCGAGCTGAGCGCCGACTATCTACCGGTGCTCGATCCAATCCGGCACACCACCAGCCGCGTGCCACTCACGGTCCGCGATCCGGCCACGCCCCCGACCTCGCCGGCCATCCCCGCGCCCTCGGCCTACTGGGGCAATGAAGTTATCTGGACCAGCAAGGCCAACGTGCACAACCCGATGATCGATGGCCAGGGCCGCGTCTGGATCACCGCCGCCGTCCGCGCGCCGGATAACCCCGCCGTCTTCAAAGCTGGCTCGGATCATCCCTCGGCGAAACTCATCCCACTCGATCGCGCGAGCCGCCACCTCGGCATGTACGATCCGAAGACGAAGAAATACACCCACGTCAGCACCGGCTTCAGCACGCATCACCTGATGTTCGCCGAGGATGCCAACAACACCCTCTGGACCAGCGGCGGCGGCCCGGTTGTGGGCTGGTTGAACACGAAGAAATTCGACGAGACCGGCGACGAGAACGCCTCCCAGGGTTGGACCCCTCTCATTCTCGACACCAACGGCAACGGCCGGCGCGACGCCTATGTCGGACCCAACGAGCCGGTCGATCCCACGAAGGACAAGCGCATCGCCGCCGGCCTCTACGCCGTGTCGCCCGCGCCCGACGGTTCGGTCTGGGGCTCGTCGCTCGGCTTCCCCGGCTCCATCATCCGGATCGTGCCCGGCAGCAATCCCGCCGAGACCGCGCTGGCCGAATACTATGAACTGCCCCTCGACGAAAAGGGCGAACCGATCGAGGGCTTCTCCCCGCGCGGCATGGACGTCGATCGCAACGGCGTCGCCTGGGTCGCTTTGGCCAGCGGTCACCTCGCGAGCTTCGACCGCCGCAAGGTCAAGGGCCCGCTCAACGGCCCGACCGCCACCGGCCAGCACGCCCGCGAAGGCTGGACGTTCTACACCGAGCCCCTGCCCCAGATGAAGGGCGTCACCACTTCCGGCAGTTCCGAGGGCAGCTACTACACGTGGGTGGATCAGTTCAACACCTCCGGCCTCGGCGCCAACACGCCGATCAATACCGGCAATGCCTCCGAGGGCCTGCTCGCCTTGAAGGATGGCAAGTGGGTCGTCATGCGCGTCCCCTACCCGCTCGGCTTTTACACCAAGTGGATCGACGGCCGGATCGACAATCCTACTGGCGGCTGGAAAGGCCGCGGCCTGTGGACGACGATCAGCACCCGGACGCCCTTCCACATGGAAACCGGCAAGGGCACCACGAGCAAAGTGATGAAGTTCCAGGTCCGCCCGGATCCGCTGGCACGCTGACCGCGCCGCTTTCGGGATCAGGATTCTAGATCTGTGATTGTCGGACTTCGGACCGGCTGACGTAGCATCGTGGCCGGGCGATGGATGTCATCTATTAGATGACAAGGATTCGGAGAACCGGGACTCAGATCCAGATCCTCGGCACAGCCTCGTTAGGGCCCACGAGTGAGCCGCTGGGGATCTCAAGCCTCTCCGTGGCATGGGTCTCCCGACCCATGAAAGCGGATCCGCCTCGCCCCCCCCGATCTTCACGGGTCAGGAGACCCGTGCCACACCCGGCACGCCTCCGGCATGAATGCGCAACCCTGTCACTTCGCTCGGTAACTTCGCTGACGCCCAGAAATCTGAAATCTCACAGGCGCCCGGCGCCTCCCGCTCACTTCTTCGCCGCCAGACTCACCACGACGTCCCATTTGAACCGAACAAAGGTGTACAGCGCCTCCTCCAGAATCCGCTCCTGATCGCTATGCGCGCCGAAGCCCATGAGGGCGTCCTCGCGATCGATCATCGGCCCGACGCCAAAGCTCTCGATGCCGTTCGCGCGCAGGAACGCCATGTCGGTCGCCCCCGTGCTCATCGTCGGAATCGTAACCACGCCGTAGTGACGCTTGATCGCGGCCTCGATCACCTCGAAGGCCTCGGTGTTCAAACGTGACGGCGGCGCGCCCGGCCGGCTGTGCCCTGGCGCGACTTCGACCGTCACGGCCGGGTCATCGATCACCTTCCGCAGCTCGTCGAGGAACCGCGTCATGTCCTCGTCCGGCAGCGATCGGATATCGAGCGTCGCCTCGACCTCGGAGGGGATGACGTTCACCCGGTAGCCACCGCTGATCATGTTCGGCGAGACCGAGGTGCGCAGGACCGAGTGGAGCTGCGGCATCTTCTCGGCGAAATATTCCTGAGCCGCCCCCGACTCGTCGCCACGCAGAATGGAGTGGTAGCGCGCCGCCTCGTCGGGCGGGCTGATCGCCGCCAGCCGCTCGAAGAACGCCCGCGTCGTCTCGTTCAACCGCATCGGCGTCTGCCACTCCGAGATCTTCGCAATGGCCTTCGCGAGGTGCACCACCGCGTTGGAACGCAGCGGCACCGACCCGTGGCCCGCGACCCCGCGCGCAATAATTCGGACGCGGTTCGGAATCTTCTCCGTCGTCTGGACGTTGCCGTATTGCACCTTGCCGCCGGCCCGCACGACGCTCCCGCCCTCGGCGATGCAAAACTCGGCGTCGATCTCCGCCCGGTGCTCGCGGACCATGTACTCGATCCCGAACCGCACGTTGCCCTCCTCGCCCGCCTCGGCGAGGAAGATGACATCACGGTCCAGCGGCACCTGGTTCCGCTTCAGCAGCAGCATGGTCATCAGGGCAGCGGTGACGTTGTCCTTGTCGTCAATCGTCCCGCGTCCGTACACGTGACCGCCCTCGCGCGTCGCCGAGAACGGCGGGTGCTTCCACTTGGCGGGGTCGACATTCACGACATCGGTGTGCGCCATGATCAGCAGCGGCCGCTTGCTGCCGTTGCCGCGAATGCGCGCCACGAGGTTCGGGCGCATCGGATCGAGCGCGAACACCTTGGTCTCGATGCCCTCGGCCTCGAGCACCCGCTTCAGGTACTCGACCGCGGGGCGTTCGTTGCCGGGAGGATCGCTCGTATCCATTCGCACGAGCGCCTGAAAATGCCGCATCGCCTCTTCGTCGATCGCGGGCCCCGGCGGAATGGCGCCGGGTTCGGCGGCACGGGTTGCCAGAGCAAGCATTGCAAACACGACCGGCAGGCGGAGGAGGTGCATGGCAGCGAAGTAAACGTCGCTTTTCCGCGGAGTCGAGTCCGTCACGGTCCGGGCTCCAACAGGTGGAACGGGTGTTTCATCCACTCGCTGGCGCTCGTGGCTACGGAGGCACGGGCTAACAAGACTGTGCCATTCGGGCGTGGACGAGACACGCCCCTACACGGAAACGCATTTTGTAGGGGCGCGCCTCGTGCGCGCCCACGCCGTCGGATCGGCGACCCCTCAACTCAAACGCCTCTCGCGTCCGCCCTCAGCCGATCGCGATTCGTTCCCCCGGAATGTCGTCCAAGGGCAACGCGCCGCGCACGCCGAGCGGCGCCGCCACCACGGACTGCGTCGAGATCCGGCCGTCGCGAATCAGGAGCTTCGGCCAGCCGTGCGCGGACGTTTCATAGAGATCGGGATGCGCCGCGATCACTGCCTGCTGGATCGAGGACGGCCAGGAGGACAGGCCCGCGAAATAATGATGCCCGTTGCGTTCGATACTCCCGACGCCGAGCACCGCCTGCACCGCGAGATCCTGCAGCAGCGCCACCGGACCGATGTTGCAGAGATCCTCGCCCGAAAGAATCAGCCGCGCGCCGGGCTCCCGCGAACGGCGATGCGCGATCAGGCAGGCGTTGGCCACGCCTTTGAGGATGCCCTTGCAGTTCTTGTGGCTCGTCCCCGCGTAACCCAGCGCCAGCGCCACCGGCAGATCCGCGAGATCGCCGTCGGACTCGTCGATGATGATCGGCGGCCGGCCCACCCAGGTCTTCAAGTCCGCCTTCGCGGCGTCGAGTGCCACCAGCCGCGAGACTGGCTGCTCGACGAAGAGCAGGTGCCGGAGCATCGGCTGCAACGCCGGGTCCGCTTCGATCCGTTCCCAGAACGAGCGGAAGCTGTCCGCTGACGCGAAGCTCTCGTTGCCATCAAGGCTGTAGGCGAGCCCGTCGGGCACTCCCGCCGCGAGCACCGCAAAGACGTTCCGCAGCCGGACGAGCGCGGCCTCGGGATTGTTGCCGTCGACCTTGATCTTAAAGTGCCGCAGGCCGTATTGCCGGATCCCGGCCTCGAGTGATTGCGGCAGGCCGTCATCGAGCCGATCCGCCAGAGCGATGTCCGCCTCGCGCAAGGGATCCGCGAGGCCGACCGTGTGACGGCAATACACCGTGGCCGCCGCCCGCGGCGGCAACCACCGCGCCGGCGTCGTGCCCGCCAGCTCCGGATGAATCGCCCCGAGATCCAACCCGAGGCGATCGCCGTGCAGCAGCTGCTGGAAGTTGGTCTGCTCGGATCGTGCCACCGCTTCGATCAGCGCCCGCTCCACAAGCGAGGTCCCGAACTGCGCCAGCAGCGGCGGATAGTTCCAGGTCCGCGCCCAAGCTTCCTGGTCGGCCCAGAGCGTCCGCCAAAACTCGAACACGGTCGGCGCCGAAATTCCCCGCGCCGCCGTTGCCGCGTGCACGACGACGGCCAGCATGTCGTCGATCTCCCGCGGGATGGGACACGTCGGATCCTTCGTGAACCATTTCGGTGGCAGGTGATCCGCGGCCAGCCCGGTGAACACGCCGGCCGGCGTCCGCACCGCGAGCCGCAGGAACACGTGCGGCACATCCACCATCGTCGCGATGCCGTACTTGAACGGCAGCCGCGTGCGGATGTCGGCGCGGATCAGCTCCGCGGATTCAATCGAAAGCAGATTCATGTTCGAGGACCGGATTGAGCTGGAGGGCCGAGCTCTGCCGAGGCCGGGTTAGCGACCGAGATAGAGATCCCGTCCTTTGACGAGTGCCTCCATTTTGCGGTCGGCGATGGAGCGCTTGAGCATCCAGAAGCCGCAATCGGGGTGCACCCAGCGGACGCGTCCCGGGCCGACTTTCTTCTCGGCCGCGCCAATCGCGGCGGCGATCTCGTCCGGCGTCTCGATATGGTTCACCTTGATGTCGATCACGCCGAGCCCGAGCGAGATCTTGCGGTCGATGTGCTTCAGTGCGTCGAGGTCGCTCTTCGGCCGGTGCGCCAGTTCGAGGACGAGATGATCCGTGTGCAGCGAGTTGAGGAAGTTCGCCAGTTTCTGCCAGTTACCCTTCTGGATCGTCTGTCCGCCATAATTGCCGAAGCAGAAATGCACGGCGCGCTCCGTGCCCTTGTCGATCGCGTCCAACACCACGTTCATCGACGCGGCCGCCAGCGGACCGTCACCCGGATTGCCGGGAATGTTGGCCTCGTCGACCTGGATGCAGGACGCCGGCAGCCCGCGCACCTGCGCCGCCAGCACCTCGGCCAGCGCCATCGTCAGCTTCGCGAAGTCGCCGTAGTGGTGATCGAGCAGCGTCCGCGCGAGCATGTAGGGGCTCGTGATCGTGAACTTGAAGGCCCCGCCGCTCACCGCCGCCGCGCGCTGGCAGTCGGCGAGGAGATTGAGGGAGCCTTCGCCGAGCGGGCCGGTGACCACGCCCGCCGGCTTGCGCCGGAAACCCATCGGATGGTGACGGGAAAATTCCTCGGTGATCGATCGACCCACCACGGACGAAATCCCCGCCATGGGGCGAATGAAGTATTCGATCATCCCGTTCGTGTCGGGATGATTGACGTCGAAGCGGTAAAGTTCGCCGTCGGTCGGCAAATCGATTCCCGCCTGACGCTGGATATCGAAGACCACGCGGGTCGCGTCGATGACCGCCTGTTCGCTCGGCAGGGCGGCGAGCCAGTCGGGCACGGGATAGGAACCAACCGTGGTGGTGAGGATGCGGGGCTTGGAGGGGATGGAGGCCATGGAAAAAGTGGGCAGCGCAGATAAACTCGATCCGCCACGGAAAGAATAGTCGAAATTGCAGGACCGAATTTCCGGTTGCACCCATCTCGGCCGGATTCCAGTAACCATTCTCTCCCGCGGACCACCCCCACTCCCCGACCATGTTCTCGCTCCCGACCGGATCGCCCCTCGTTTCCCTGCTTCGCCTGCGTCACGCCGCCGCGCTCCTGCTGGGCGCCGTCGTCGTCGCCGCAAGCCTTCCCCCTGCGGTCGCGGCCGAGCCGGAGAAGATGCTCATTCCCGGCCTGAACCTCACCATGGTCCACGTGCCGCGCGGCACCTTCGTCATGGGTCGGCCGGAGGGTTACCCCGGCAGTTCCGCGGATGAGAAGCCAGCGACCATGGTCACATTCTCCCGGGATTTCTGGCTCGGCGCCACCGATGTCACCGTCGCGCAGTTCCGCCAGTTCGTGGACGCCACGAAGTATGTCACGGAGCCCGAGCAGACCGGCGGCATTTTCATGTCGAACGCCGAGAAGCGCGAAGGCACGAGTTGGAGGAACCCCGGCTATGCCCCGCCGGATAACCACCCCGTCGTCGGCGTGAGCTGGAACGACGCCTTGAAATTTTGCGCCTGGCTCAACGAGCGCGAGAAGGCCGCGGGCCGGCTGCCGGCGGGGCACGTCTACACCCTGCCGACCGAGGCTCAGTGGGAATACGCCGCCCGCGCCGGCAGCACCGACGACCCGGAGCCGGACGAGTATTCGTGGTACGACGCCAACAGCGGCGGCAAGATCCAGCCGGTCGGGATGAAGAAGCCGAATCCCTTTGGCCTCCATGATATGCTCGGACTGGTGTGGCAGTGGGTGCTCGACTGGCGCGCGCCGTATCCGGGCGGGCATGTCGTCGACTGGACGGGGCCGGAACTGGGCACCACCCGCATGAATCGCAGCGGCAGCTTCAATTCGCCGAAGGGCCACGGGATCATGTCCACCAACCGGTGGAGCACGCCCGGTGTCACCTCCCGCGCCGGCCTCGGTTTCCGCGTGGCGCTGAGCGTCCCGCCGGCGCCGCGGAAGTATGACTGAGGTTGGGGCACTTTCGTTCCGAGCTCATCTTCGGAGATGAAGGTCGGGGCTCGAATGTAGGGACGCAGCTTGCTGCGCCCGAAGGATCGTTCTTTGACCAGTTCGAGCGTGGACGAGCCAGCCACTCCTGAAAGGGACGTTTCTCCGCCGTCGCGCCCGTCCCCGTTAAACCCAGCCCGGCGATCGGCGTGGCCCAAACCTAGATCGATCGCGGGCGGGATAGGGTAATTCGAGCTCGAGCCGTTTGACAGGATTCACAGGAGACGATCCGGGATTGACCGGAGCCAGACCGCCGATCCGGTCCCGTCCATCCTGTCTCCGCCTCCTGTCCCTCCTGTCTAAAAAATTAGAGTGCCCTACGTCTGCGCGCTGAACAACTCCGCGATCACGTCCTCGAGCGGCACGTCTTCGATCGTGATGTCCGCCACCGGACCCGCGCTCAGCACTTCCTGTGACACCGCGACCACGTTGTCGCTCGAGACGCGCAACGTGAACTTGCCGTCGTCGCTCCGCGTCGTCGTGCCGTGTCGCGACTGCCAGGTGTCGGGAAAGGCCCCGCTCTCCGGCAGGAAGGTGATAATCTTCTTCCTCGCCCCACCGGCGTTTTCCAGCCGGGCGAGCGCGCCGTCGTAGATCTTTCGGCCCTTGTGGATCACGATCACGCGTTCGCAGAGTTCCTTGATGTCGGCCATGTAGTGACTCGTCAGGAGGATCGTCACGCGGTACCGCCGGTTGTAATCGCGCAGGAACTGGCGGACCGCCTTCTGCGACACGACATCGAGCCCAATCGTCGGCTCATCGAGAAACAGCACCCGCGGCCGGTGGAGCAGCGCCGCGATCAGTTCCATCTTCATCCGCTCGCCCAGCGACAATTCGCGAACCATGACGTTCAGCTTTTTCCCCACGTCGAGGAGCGTCACCAACTCGTCCAGGGTCGTCTTAAACTGGTCCGCCGGCAGTCCGTAGATCGCGCGCAGCAGCGTGAACGACTCGATCGCCGGGAGGTCCCACCAAAGTTGGTTCTTCTGACCCATGACGAGGGCAAAGATCCGCCGGTAGGCATTCTCACGCTTCGTCGGATCGAAACCCGCCACCCGCGCCGTCCCGCTCGTGGGGTAGATCAGGCCGGAGAGCATCTTGAGCGTCGTGGTCTTCCCGGCGCCATTCGGCCCGAGGAAGCCAACGAACTCCCCTTCCTTGATCTCGAACGAAACGTCCTTCGCCGCCGCCGTCTCCTCGAATTCGCGGTAAAACAGGCCCTTCACTCCACCCCAGAACCCGGGCTTTTTCTTGTAGGTGCGGAAAACCCGCGTGAGCTGCTGCACTTCGATCATGAAGCTGGAGAGTGAAGCGCAATCGCCCGCGCTGTCCAAGTTAAGATGCGGGACGGCCCGCCAAGCGGCCCGTCCAATTCGTTAGACAGGATGGACAGGAGCAATGCCTTCCCGCACTTCCCGGCCTTCCCGGCCTTCCCGGCCTTCCTGTTCGAAGGTCTGGTTCCTTGATCCGGTCCATCCCGGCTCGTCTCCTGTGAATCCTGTCCAAAAGGTATTCGAACGTCGATCGTTCAGATCCCCGTTCCGGGCTTCTCCGGGTTTTGCAACTGTTCGCGCCAGCTTCCGATTTTGGCCTGCGCCCCGTAGTGCTCGGCCTTCGCCTTGTCGCCGCTCTCCATCCAGATGCGCGACAGGGTCGTGTTGATGAAGAGATCCGTGGGCCGCAGCGCATGCGCCCGATCCGCCGCCTGGAGCGCCGCCGGCAGCCGCCGGAGCGAGAAGTTCACTTCCGCCAGGGCATGCCACGCTTCAAACGACTCCGGCGCCGCCGCCGTCGCCTGCCCCAGCTTCGCCAGCGCGGCCTCGCCCTCGCCGCACGCGTAGTCGGCCGTGGCATCTTCAATCAGCGTCTGGAGTTCGTCGTCAGTCATGCGTCGGGACCACCGTGCGCGTCGCCGCCGAAAAGTAAACCCGGACAAAACGTCGGTCGTGTCCTGTTCCCTCCTGGCGTGGCGCCGGTCTCTGACCGGCGAAGAGCGTGAGGACGAAAATCCGGACGCATTCCTCCACGACTTTCGCCAGTCGAAGACTGGCGCCACCCGTCAAGACCGTCGATCCGCAAGGCGATGGAGGGGCGCAGCACAAGACTGCGCCTCACACGATCAACATCGCATCCCCGTAGCTGAAGAAACGGTACTCCCGCGCGATCGCCTCGGCGTAGATGGCCTTGATCCATGCGACCCCGTCGTTCGATCCCGGGGTGAGGAAGGCCGACACGAGACAAAGCAACGTGGACCGCGGCTGGTGAAAATTCGTGATCAACGCGTCGATGCCCCGAAACTCCCGCGGCGGGTAGATGAAGATCCCGGCCTCCGCCGTCCACGTCGCGTCGTCGGACAGCGGCGCCGGCTGACGCTCCAGGAAATCCTCGATTGTGCGCACCGTCGTTGTGCCGACCGCGATCCGCCGGCCGGACCAGGGCGGGAACAGCGCCCGCTGCGTCGCCGCTGGAACCTCGTAGATTTCGCGGTGGATCGCGTGCTCCGCAATCGTGTCCGTCGCGATCGGCTGGAACGTCCCCAGCCCCACGTGGAGCGTCACGTCCGCCGTGCGCACGCCCTGCGCCGCCACGGCCGCCAGCAGTTCCGGCGTGAAGTGCAGCCCCGCCGTCGGCGCCGCAACGGCCACCTGCCGTTCGCGGTTCGCATAAACCGTCTGGTACCGCTCAAGATCGGCGTGGCGCCGCGCACTGTCCATCCGGACGTCCTCTTCCTTCCGCTCGATATACGGCGGCAGCGGCACCTCGCCCAGCCGGTTGGCCACCGCGGTGATTGGTTCCCCGTTCGGCGTGGTGAACCGTACCAGCGCCGATCCATCCGGCTCCTTGCCGACCACCGTCGCCTCGAACGCCCCTTCGGCGTGCGCAAACGTCGCCCCCACCGGCAAACGCCGGCCCGGCTTGATCAGGCAACGCCAGGTGCGAACGCCCTCGACCGGCCGGAGCAGGAAACACTCGACCTGCCCACCGGTGGGCCGTCGCGCGTGCAGTCGCGCCGGCAGCACCGCCGCATTGTTGCGCAGCAACGTGTCGCCCGGGCGGAGAAATTGGGGCAGGTCCGCAAACCGATGATGCGACAGCGTGCGCGACGCCCGATCCACCACCAGCAGCCGCGATTCATCCCGGCGCGCCGCCGGTGTCTGGGCAATCAGGTGCGGCGGAAGCGCGTAGTCGAAAAGATCGGTGGCCAGGGACACCCTGCGAATGGGAGTGCGCGCTGTCCGCCCCGCAATCCTGAATCCGCCCACCTCGCCGTCCATGTCGCCACGAACGTCCGAGAGTGGAACGATTCTTGTAACGTATTGCGTTACAAAACGGCATTCCGGTCAGGGGGGGCGAAGGTGATCGCGTCGTCAGTTCCCCACCTTCACTCGTGGACGCACTTCGCTGCGGAACCAAGGCACCCCCGTCCCCGGCATCTTGTAACGCATTACGTTACTACCCCGGCCTGGACGTGCG
>CAINHV010000270.1 GCA_903848965.1 uncultured Opitutia bacterium
CGTGGTGGGTAGTGCGCTGGTGAACTGCATCCGCGACCACCTCGCTGACCGTGCGAAGATCGCACCCGCGCTGGCGGCCAAGGCCGCGGATTTGGCGGCGGGCACGACGCGGGGATGAATGAATTCCGGAGGGGATAGGGTGGGATGAGATAAGACGGAGCTTTGGACAGGATTCACCGGAACGCGCGGGGATGGACCGGAGGTTGAGCGAGCCGGACTTGTTCGTGTTTCCGGCTCAGACGCGGGGCACGCGCCACTCGGCCCGTGAAGGGCGTGGTGAAATGCATCACGGTTCATACGGGTCGGGAGACCCGTGCCACGCCACTCGGTCACTCGATCGCCCCTGAGTTTGGCCTTGCCGCCGCGGGTGCACCGCTTGGTTTAGCAGTAGGCATGCTGCGAAAAATCCTGCTCATCGACGACGACCGTTTGCAGTTCCGCGTGACGCAGGCGCAGTTCAATGTTTTTCAGGGCGAGCGTTACGATCTGGAATGGTCGGCCACTTATGAGGCGGGGCTCGCGAAGCTGCTCTCGGGAATTTATTCGGCCTGCCTCCTCGACTACCAGTTGGGCGAGCGCGACGGCCTGCAGTTGATCCGCGAGGCGATGGCCGCCGGCTGCCGGACGCCGATCGTGTTCCTGACGGCCGAGAGCGCGCAGCGCGTCGACATCGAGGCGATGAACGCGGGGGCGCTCGACTATCTGGTCAAGGGCGAGATCACACCGCGGATGGTGGAGCGGTCGCTGCGTTATGCGCTGAAACTGGGCGAGACGCTCGAGGAGTTGCGCCGGCTGGCGACGCGGGATCAGCTCACCGGCCTGCTGAACCGGCGCGAACTGGATCGCGTCCTCGAGGAGGAGCGGGAGCGCGCGCTGCGGTTCGGGCACACGGTCGCGCTGATCATGGTGGACATCGATCACTTCAAGGCGGTGAACGACACCCATGGTCATCCCGTGGGCGACACGATGTTGCGGGAAGTGGCGCGCCGGTTGAATACGCAGGTTCGGACGGTGGATCGCGTCGCGCGATTTGGCGGCGAGGAGTTCGGGATTGTCCTCGTGCATGCAAATCGGGAAGCGGCGATGGACGTGGCCAACCGGGTGTGCGCCGCCGTGCGGCAGGATGTCATCATTGTCCACGACGACCTGAGTCTCACGATCACCGTGAGCGCCGGGGTGGCCATCCTGCCCGAAGACGCGGAGAACGAGATCGCCCTGGTAAATTTTGCCGACAAGGCACTCTACGCGGCCAAGAGCAGCGGGCGAAATCAGGCGGTGGCGTACAAGAAGCCGTAGGGGCGGTTTCCCGAGCGGTGGCGGGCGGACAAGGCGGTGGACAGCAGGGACAGGAATCGGGCGGCCACTCGCTCACGTTCGCAGCTACGAATCGGAGGGAAGCGAGTGGCGCCGGTCTCTGACCGGCGGAGTGGGAGACGAAACGGGCCCCGCCGGTCGGAGACCGGCGCTACCCGGCATGCTCCACCATGCGCGCCGGTCGGTGCAATCGCTACTCGGCCGGGGCCATGATCCGGAGGCTGGCGGGCTGGATCTGGAATACGACGTTGGCGCCGGCAGTGTGAACTTCGCCGTCGGTTTGGATCAGGCCGGGGGTGCGGCGCTCGATCGTGAACCGGGTGCCGAGGAGCTGCGTGACGCCGGCGGCGCCGGCCAGTCGGCCGGCAAAGAGACGCGTGAGCAACGGCAGAGCGTTCCCCAGGGAGAGTTCGGGAACCGCCACGAGATCGAGGAGGCCGTCGTCGATCCGCGCCGCCGGAGCGATGCGGGCGTTGTTCCCGTATTGTCCCGTGTTGGCGACCGCGAGGGTGAGGGCCCGGACGGGATGCCGTTCGCCCTGCGCGATCACGACCAGTTCCTCGGGCTCACTGTTCCGCCAGGCGACGAATCCGACTCTGAGATACCCGGCGAGACCGCGGCGGCTGAGCAGGTTGAAGCGCTCGGCGATCGCGGCCTCGAGCGCCAGCCCGGCGACGCTCACGAAGGGGTGTCCGTCGGCGAGGCCGGTATCGATGGTCCGGGCGACGCCGGTTTCGAGCACGCGGAAGACGTGGGCGAGCGACCCGTGGATGCCGAGGTGGCGGCCGAGCCCGTCACCGGAACCGCAGGGGACGAGACCCAGGGTCGTGCTGGTGCCGATCAGCGCCCCGGCGACTTCGTTCATGGTGCCATCGCCGCCGACCGCGACGACGAGTTCGCAACCTTCTGCGACCGCTTGGGCGGCGAGTTCCGAGGCGTGCCGTGCGCGCTCGGTCAGCACGACGTCGGCGTGGCGGGCTTGGGCGAAGGCCCGCACCGGGTCGATGACGCGCCGGGCGCGGCCGGAGCGGGGGTTGACGATGAATCGGGTTTTCAGTGGCGTGTTGGAACCCAACGCGACCATGACCCGGAAGAAAACTCGAATCTCGCTGAATTTCGACGGCCCGGCGGACGCGCGGGCCGGGGAGCCGGGGCGGGAGTGAGGCCGCGGTTGCATGTGCTGACCGGCCCGACGGCGGTCGGAAAGACCGAGTGGGCGCTCCGCTGGGCGGAGCAGCAAGGGGCGGAGATTGTGTCCTGCGACTCGCTGCTCTTCTACCGCGGCTTGGAGATCGGGACGGCGAAGCCGACCGCGACGGAACGGGCCCGCGTGCCGCATCACCTGATCGATGTGTGCGGATTGCGGGACCGGATGGACATCGTGGCGTATGTCCGGCTCGCGCAGGTGGCGGTGCGGGACATTCTCAGCCACGGCCGTGAGGTACTGGTCACTGGCGGGAGCGGGTTTTACCTGAAGTCATTTCTAGGTCCGGTCGCCGATGGGGTGGACGTGTCAGAGGCGATTCGCGCCCGCGTGGCGGCGCTGACTTTGCCGGAGGCGTTGGCGGAACTGGGCGCGCGGAATCCGGCGGGCCTGGGCGAACTCGATGTCGACAACCCGCGGCGGGTGCGGCGGGCGCTCGAGCGATGCCTGGCGGCGGGGCGGACGATCGCGGAGTTGGCGCAGGCGTTTGCGGAGCAGCCGGGGCCGTTTGCGGAGTACCGCGTGGAGCTGGTGCGGCTGGACCGCGAGAGCGACGATCTGCAACGGCGGATCGAGGCGCGCGTGGCGGCGATGCTACGCGACGGCCTCGTGGAGGAAGTGCGCCGGCTGCGCACGGAGGGACTGGCGGAGAACCCGAGCGCGGCGCGGGCGATCGGTTATCGGGAGACGCTGGCGATGTTGGACGGACTCTTGCCGCCAGGGCGGCTGGCCGCGGAGATTGCACAGAACACGCGGGCGCTGGTGAAAAAGCAGCAGACGTGGTTTCGGACGCAGTTGCCGCCGCATCGGGCGATTGCCGCGAGCGAGTTGAAGGACGTGGCGGAATTATTTCCGGCGGTGGAGTAGAGGGGAAGCGGCGTGGCGGGGGCGTGGCAGGGGTCTCCAGATCCATGATCCGGATACGGAGTGGATTTCACGGGTCGGGAGACCCGTGCCACGCGGACGAGCTCCCGTTCGAGCCTCGTGCTCAGTCGTAGGGGCGCAGACTTGCTGCCCTGAATGCGGATCGGAATGGCCTCCGGGGGCGCAGCAAGACTGTCCCCTACGAAGCCGACCCAGACGCGCTTCCTGTCTCCCCGGTTCGATCCGATTTCTAACGGTCGAAGACCGGTGCCACCCACTATTTCGGCAGGTCGACGCGGAAGCGCTGAAGGGAGGTGCCCTCGAGGCGGCGGAGTTCGGCGACGGCCTGACGAAGGGCGAGCTGGGCGCTGAGCTGATTGAATCGCGCGCTCTCGAGATCGTCCTGGAATTGGAGGAGCACGCGGCTGGTCGAAAGGCCGGCGTCGTAGCGGGCCTTCTGCTGATCGTATTGGCGGGAGGCGAGCTGGGTGGCCTTGGCGGCGATCTCGGCGGCGATGAGATTGGTTTCCACGGCGCGCACGGCGGTGCGGACGCTGACGACCAGCTGCTGCTCGATCTGTTCGAGCCGGATTTTTTGGGAGGCCAGCGAGTTGGTGGCCTGACGGTAGCGGGCATTGTCGGCGCGACGTCCCCACGGTACCGAGTAATTCAGGTTCAGCGCCCAGTTGTTGCCGTGGTCGTGGGGCAGGTTGCCGATCGTCTCGAAGTAGTTCTGATCGGTCGGCCGGGCGGTGTAACCGAGCGTGGCCTGGAGATTGAGGTCGGGGAGGGTGTTGCGCTTCGCGGTGACGAGATTCAGCTCCGCCTGCTTGATGAGCTGTTCGGTGGTCAGGGTCTCGGGATAGAAATCCCGGGCGAGCTTGTAGGACTGCGCGAAGCTCGGGGAGCCGTCGCGGTATTCGTCGAAGGCGACCGGGCCGGGCCGGACATCGAAGGTGGGAACGTTGATCAGGTTGAGCAGACGCTCCTCGGCGTTGCGGACAGCCTGTTCCTGCTGCACGAGGGCGCGGCGGCCGTTTTCGACCTGCACCTCGGCGCTCAGGACGTCGAGATCGGTGGCGACGCCGCTGCTGCGCCGGGCGCCGGTTTCGTCGAAAAGCCGCCGTGCGCCCTCGAGGGTGAGGGTGCGGATGTGGAGGGCTTGGCGGGCGGCGACGAGGGAGTAATAGGCGTTCTCGGTGTCGCTGATGACGGAGAGAACGCTGCTCTTGTAGCCGATGTTGGCGATGTTGAGGCTGAGTTGCGCCTGTTGGATCGAGGCGAGCGCGGCCTGCCGGCCGAAGTCACGCAGCAGGGGTTGATTGAGGGTCGCCGAGATCGAATTGCCGTAGGAAGGATTCAGCAGCGAGTTGGTCGAGTTGGTGCCGCTGCGGGAAACGTTGGCATTGACCGCGAGGACGCCGTTCGTGGCGGTGATGCGGGGCAGCGTGGTGCCAAAGCGCGCCTGCGTGAAGTCGTTGCGCGGCCCCTGGGCGGCGGTGCCGTCGAGCCGGTTGGTCGTCGAGGCGGCCTGGTTGAGGGAGCGCGTCAGGCCGGCGGTGAGCGTGGGGTCGAAGGCGGCTTCCTGGATGAGGACGTTTTCGCGGGTGTTCTCGATGCTCAGGGCCTGGATCCGCAGATTGAAACTCTTCTGCAGCGCAAGGGCGATAGCTTCCTCCACCGAGAGCGGCCGATCCGGCGCGATGACGATCGCCGGGGCGGTGTCGGCGGGATTTTGCGCGTGCAGGGCAGCGGTGGCGGCGAGGAGGGTGAGAAAGGCGCGGACAGGAAGGCGAGGCATGAGGGAAGATGAGACCGGGCAGGACGTGCGGGGAAGAACACGGGTTACGGCTGAAAGTTACGACCTTTCATACGTGCTCCCGGACCCTGCAACATACTGTAACCGGCCTGTCAGCCCTGCGAGACGGAAAGCGACGCGGAAGGATGCGACGATTCTTCCAGGCCTGGCGACGCGGGGAGTCGCGACTCGGCGACACCCCCGACGTTCCGCGAACGGCGTCGAGGACCGAACGGCATGGCGCGCCCGTCAAGACGCGGACGGACGCGAACGGCAATCCGACCCGAGGCTCAGTTGAGCTTCGGCTCGTTGCGCTTGAGTTCCTGCTCGACCAGCTCGGCGATGTAGGCCGAGGAGGCGAGGCGGGTGCCGACGTTGGCCAGCTGGGCGCGGGTTTCGCCGTAGCGCGGATTCGAGTCGCTGATTTCCGGGAGCTTCTTCTCGGAAGCGTAGACGAAGTGACCCTTGTCGGGATTGAGGACCATGTCCGAGACTTGTCTCTGCTCAAGACGCTCGAGCGCGCCGAAGAGGGAACGGTCGGCATCCTGCGGCGGCTCGCGCAGGGCGAAGGCCGGGAGGGTCTTGGTCTCAAGCTTGAGGCCCGAGGCGCTGCTAGCGGCCGTCACGGCCTGCTCAAACGTGTCGCCGGACTTCAGCCGGGCTTCGAGCCGGGTCTTGGTGGCCTTGCCGAGTTCGACGAAGCGGCGGCGCTTCTCGTTCTCGATGTAGTCGCCGGAAACGCGATCGCGGACCTCGGTGAAGAGCGGCTTCCGCACGGGGAGGGTTTCCTTCCAAAAAAGGATCAGGGCGCCGGTCGGCGTGGTGAGCGCGTCCGAAACCACCCGGCTGTCACCCAAGCGAAAGGCCTCGGCGGTGATCTCGGGCGAGCCACCGAGCTCGGCGGGGCCGGACTCGCGCGAGAACGGGGCGAGGTTGCGCATCGTCAGCTTTCGCTCCGCCAGAAACGTGTCCAATGCGGGCCCGCCGGCGATCTTCGCCTCGTAGAGGGCGAGGGCGGCGTCGCTGGCGGTTTTGATCGCGAGTTGCTTGGCGCGCTCGAACTTCAGCATGCCCTCCACCGAGGCGCGGACGAGGGCATAGTCGGCATCGGGCGTGCCACCGGCCTTGGCGTCGGCCGGCTTGGGGAAGCGGGCCGGATTGGCGTCGTAATAGGAGCGCACCTCCGCGTCGGTCACGGTGACGTTCGGTAGATGGGTGAGGGCGGGAAAATCCACGAAGGTGGCGGCGATTTGCGTGGGAATGTCGTAGCGGCTGCCGGCCTGCTCGAAAAACTGGGTGAGCTCGGCATCGGTCGGCTTGATTTCGGGCGCGTAAACGGAGTAGTCGGCGCTGGCGATCGCGAGAGTCCACTGCGTGTCCATGCGCGTGAGCTGGTTCTTGATGTCGACCGGGAGCACGTAGCCCGGCCCGCCGAGGAGTTTATTGACCTTCTCGGCGCGGATGTCGTTGCCGAGCACGCGGGCGATGTCGGCCTCGGTGACGCCGCGCGGGTTGGTTTTCAGGCCGGCGCGAAACGTCTCGTAGGCTCCGGCATCGAATCCGCCGGTCTGGCTCATGAACATCCGGAGACCCTTGATGGCCTCGGTGATTTCCGCCGGAGTGGCCGCCGGGAGGTGCCATTGGTCGGCGAGGTGGAGGGTGGCGGCGCGCTGGAAGGCGTAATTCTGGAGCTGCTCCTCGCTCAGGCCGGCGAAGCCGCCGAGCTGGAGGTCGGCGCTGACGCTGGCGTCGCCGATGAACCGCCGCTGGTCGTCGGCTTGGTTGAGATTATAGCTGAAGAACTGGCGATCGTGAACGCGACGCTCCGCCTGGCCAATGCCGGGGGCGGCACCGATGGTGAACACGAAGGAGATGATGATCACCACCAGCAGCACCGCGAAGATTAGCCGAAAGTGATGCTGAAAGTACCTTTGAATCCAGGAAATCATGGGGAGAAACGCCGCACCCTAGGTTGGGTGCCGAGAGTGGCAAGGGCGAAAAGCCGGGAGGGAACGTCCCGAGGAATTCCGGTCTCGGTGGCTGCGAGCGTGAGCGAGTGGAAAGGAGCAAGCGACCTGAAGATTGTCGCGCCGTCAATCGCTCACGCTCAGAGCCACGGAAAGACAAACCGACTAGACCCCTCCGACTCGGCTACGCCTTGCCCGGCTTTTCCCGGCGGACGCCGAGGGCGAAGGGCGGGCGCGATTCCTCGAAGGGGTGATCGCCGATGAGTTCGTCGAGGCTCTTCCGGAAGAAATCCTGCTCGGCGAGCTTGCCGAGCGCGTGATCGTATTGCGCGACCAGCGGGTCGATTTGCTCGAGCAGGTGACCGACGGGATTCTCGCCGAGGTTGTCGTCGAGGGTCTTGAACTCGAAGAGCGTGATCCGATGGAGCGGCCGCGCGGGCTGGTAGAGGTAGTCGGCGGAGGACGTGGCGCTGGCCTCGGGCCGGACGGTGGTGACCAGCTTCAGCTGGACCAGCCGGTTGAGGCATTCGTTGAGCAACTGGGTCGGCACCTTCAACATCGTGCTCAGGTCGGACGCGGAAATCGGGGGCAGGCAGTCGTTGAACCGGCGGCAAATGGTTAGGAAGACGACCAGGGAAAGACGCTCGCGGGTGGCCTCGGTAAGCGTGCTCCAGGCCGCCTGGCTGTTGCGGAAGTGGACGTTTTGGACCGCGTAGCTGACGATGCCGCCGATGAGGACGCACAGCCAGAAGACGTAGAGAACGGACAACAGGACAAGCGGCAGGGCCAGGCTGCCGTAGAGGTTCTTTTCGAGCACCACGCGCTTCACGTAGAGGAAGGCGGCGAAGTTGTTGAGGGCGAGGAGGACAGTGACGACGAACGCGCCGACCAGCGCGGGCCACCAGAAGACGCGGGTATTGGGAATGACCCGGTAAAAGAGCATCAACAGCGCGGAGAGCAGGGCGAACGACAGCGCAGGCAACGACCAGCTCATCGACTGCAGGAGGCCGTAGCCGACGGGCAGATTTTCCCGGAAGACGTTGACGAAGGTCCCGGCGCCGAGGAGGGCAATGGCGGTGAAGAAGAGCACGGCCCCGAGGGTGAGGACGGTCCAATAGAGGACGATCCGCATGAGCACGGAGCGGCCCTGGCGCACGCCCCAGATGTCGTTGAAGGTGTCCTCGACCTCCTTGAACATCAGCAGGACAATCAGGAACAGCGAGAAGACGCCCAGCGCGCCCATCGAGCCGGACTGCGAGGCGCTGATGATATTTTTGATCGTGTCGACGATGGTGGGATTCACCGCCGTCTCGCTGGCCGACATCGACTCGTATTGGGCGAGCTGCGGCGCGACGACCTTGAGCATCTTGCTCAGGGTATCGGCGACGAGGCTGGGATCGTTCTTCCCCAGTGCGAAGCCCGCCACCAGCACGGCGATCGCAATGAGCGGCCCGATGCCGAGCAGCGAACTGAAGCCGAGAGCGGCCGCCCGGGTCAGTACCCGGGTTTCACGGCAGACTGTGAGCGTGATTGAGATGACCCGGAGGACCGCGAAACTGCTGCCCCTGATCGACCGATCCTTCAGGACCGCGGTCTGCCAAATCTGCTTCTGGTAAAGGTTGACGAATTGCGCCCGCATCTCCGCCAGCCGCGGGCGGTGCTTGGTCGGGGGATGCGCGGGTGGCGCCACAGGTTCAATGAGACAGGAGATACCAGGCCAGCGTTCCCATGCCGGCAACGCCCGCGACAGCCGAGATAATCACCGGAACCAAGGAGACGAAGACGGTGCAGAGATAGAGGCCGGCCGAGCCCGCGGCCACCTGCAGCAGGGGCACGGTGAGGCCTTGGGCATAGAACATGAATCCCATCAGGCCCAGGCCGAGCGCTGCGCGGAAACGGATGAATGGATAAATCGTGGCCATGCCGAGGCCGAGCAGGATCGTCAGGATCACATCGACCACCCCGAGGACGACAAAGGGGTGAGCGAGAATCTTCGCCGGATCCATCGAGGTGAGGGCATCGGTCGAGGGAAGGATTTCGCCGCCGGCGGCCAGAAGCACGGTGACGGTGGCGCCGATCATGCCGATCTTGGCGGCGCGCATCATTTCGATCTGGGGATCGGACTTGCCCTTGGTGTCGTCGGTGCGCCCCTCGGCGGCCGCGAGCATGTCATTGACGGTGATCGCCTTGGCGTTCTCGTCCGGCTTGTTCAGCGTCTTGATCTCCTTGGCCTTGAGGATGAGTTTTTTCTTCTCGGGGAAGATGACGGCCATGAGCTCGGGATTGGCGCTGAGCGCGATCCACTGTTCGGTGGTGGCATCGTACACTAGGGTTTCCACCGAGACCTGACCGGCGTCCACCAGCGAGGCCACCTGATCGACGCTGAATGGTCCGCGGGCCTCGGTCTCGTTGGTATTCCGGATGTAGATTTCCTGCGTGGCCATGGCGGTAGGCTGTCAGCGCCCGAGGGACCGGCAAGTGCGTTTTGTGCCGCTTGCGCCGCGCTACATCCGGCTGAGCGGGCGTAGCCCAAGCAGGCGCAGGCTCGTTTCGAGAATCAGCAGCGTGCGGGCGCAGAGCAGCAGCCGGCGGGCGCGGACCGCGGCATCGTCCACCAGTACCTTGTCGGCGACGTAGAAGGTGCTGAACTCGCCGGCGAGTTCATAGAGATAGAGGCACAGGAAATGCGGGCGGAGTTGCGCGGTCGTGAGCCGCAGCGTGGGTGCGAAGCCCGTCAGCTTGCGCGCAAGGGCCATCTCCGTGTCGGTGGCGGGCGGCGTGGCTCCCGCGATGGCGGCATGATCGTATGGGTCCAGGCCGAGCTTCCGGAAGATCGAGCGAATCCGGCTCACGGCATACAGCAGGTACGGGGCGGTGTTGCCCTCGAAGGAGAGGATCTTGTCCCAGGCGAAAATATAGTCGCTGCTGCGGTTCTGCGACAGATCCGCGTACCGGACGGCGCCGATCCCGACGGCGCCGGCGATGTCGCGCCGCTCGGCCTCGGGCAGCTCAGGGGATTTCTCGGTGACGAGCGCGAAGGCGCGTTCCTGGGCCTCGGCGAGCAGGGCCTTGAGTTTGATCGGATCGCCGGAGCGCGTCTTGATGGCCTTGCCGTCGGAGCCGAGGATGGTGCCGAACCAGACGTGCCGCAGGCGCGGGAGTTTCCGGCCGGAGGCCTTGAACCACTTGTCGCCCGTCAGGAAGAGCTGGTGGAAATGGTCCTGCTGGCGGCCGTCGGTGACGTACACCACCTCGTCGGCCCGGAAGTGCTCGCTGCGGTACAGGAGCGTCGCGAGGTCGGTCGAGGCGTAGTTGGAGGAGCCGTCCTTCTTGCGGATGATGAAGGGCAGCTTGGTCTCGGCGTGGCGGGAGAAGCGGGCCTCCTCGTCA